>JBKKBS010000490.1:0-7383 GCA_046713815.1 Tepidiformaceae bacterium | reverse complement strand
CCCTAGAGGACGTACCACTTCCCGCGAATGGTCTCGATGAGCTGTTCCTGGAAACCCTCGTTGAGTTTGCGCCGCAGGTTGTTCATGTGCACCTTCACCGTCTGGGTGAAGGGGTTCGCGTGCTCGTCCCAGATGTGCTCGAGGAGCTCTTCCTGGGGAACCGCCCTGCCTTCATTCCGCGCGAGGTAGTAGACCAGCGCGAATTCCTTGGGCGTGAGATGGATCTCCTGGCCGTCGCGCTTAACGCGGTTGGTGTTGGGGTCGAGTTCAAGCCCGCGTGTGTTGATCATCGGCTCGCGCAAGCCGCCCTCCCGCCGCGTGACAGCGCGTATGCGCGCGGCGAGCTCACTGAAGGCGAAGGGCTTCACGAGGTAGTCGTCCGCCCCTTCGTCCAGTCCTTCGATGCGGTCCTTGATACCACTGCGGGCGGTCAACATGATAATGCCGCCTCCGAAGCGGTCTTCACGCAGCCGCCGGCAGACCTCAAGCCCGTCCACCTTGGGCAGATTCAGGTCGAGGCAGACCACGTCGTAGTTGTTTACGCTCGCCTTTTCGAGGGCTTCCGACCCGTCGAAGGCCAGGTCCACAGCGTAGCCAAGCTTGGTTAAGCCGCGCTCGATGGCGCTGGCGATCGGTTCTTCGTCTTCCACAACCAGTACACGCATGTTCGTGTTCCCTCCAACTTCTTGATCCACCGTAGACCCGCGACCCCGAAACGAAGGTAAAGATTTTATTGCCGAGGCGGCAGAGCGCCTCGGCGACGAGGCTCAGGCCCTCGCCGTCACGTCGGGCGGCTCAAGGCGAACGCGTTTCGGTTCGACGTACTTGTGCGTGATATCGCGCGTGTTTGTGGCCGAGAGCTGGTTGATGAGGAACACGAATTTGGACTGCATCTCGCCGAAGAGCGCCTGGCGGATGTCCGCGGGGATGTCCCAGGTCTGCTGTTTGAAGGGGCCCCACGTCTTCTTGCGCGTCTTGTAGAAAAACTGGAGGTCGGTCTCATCCTCGGAGCGCTCGCCCGCCAGTTCGGTCTGACAGTAGCTCCGCATCTCCGCGAGGAGATCCACCGGGAACGAGCCGTGGTCCAGGACCAGGTTCTGGAAGCCGGTGGCGAGGTGAATCTCCGCTGTTTCGACCTGTGGGAACTTGTCGAAGAGGTCGTCCGGGAGCGTGCTGGCGCCGTGCTGGACAGCCCCAGCCATGCCGTACCGGTCGCGGCTAACGAGCGAAAGCTCGCGCAGGGTGTCGAAGTCGATGGCCACCTTCGCAATTGTGCCGTCCGGCAAGGGGATTCCGCCGTGGCTCGTGCCCGTCTGCACGCTCACCTTGGAAATACCCGCGAACTCCGGGCCGACGATTTCACGGAAGCCGTCCACATAGGCAGTCAGTTCCTCGACGGTGCTGTTATTTTTACCCACCTCCCCAATCTCGCCGCCCGTGGAGACGGTCACGCCCTCGGGCTGAAGCTCACGCACGAGCCGGGCGAGGCGCGCGGTCAACCTTGCATTTGGCGCTTGCTGCTCCGCAACCTGGTCGAAGCTCAGATCGACGAGCGTCGAGGCATCGATGTCGATGTTGTAAAACTGCGCGGCGACGGCCTGGCGAATGAGGTCTTCCAGTGCGCGAGACTCGCCTTCGGGATCCGTGGCGAATCTCTTCGCGTTCGCCTGAAAATGGTCTCCCTGGATAAAGACCGGGCCCTTGTAGCCCTCGGCGATGGCTGCCGCAAGCACGACCGCGGCCAGTTCCGCCGGGTCCTGGTGCGTGTAGCCCATTTCTGAACGCGCGAGTTCGAATATGGTGGCGGATGCGCCCGTGGATTGCATCGCCCGGAAGAGCGCCCGGGACATGTCGTAGGCCATGCCGCGGATGTTGACGGCGGGGACGGTGAACCCGCGCACGTCGCCCCGGCCGCGGGCCGCGTAGAGGCCCTGGATGGATGCGGGGGTAGCACCCAACTCAGGCGCGGCTTCATGAATGACATAACGCGCGAGTGCGCGTTCGCCGGCGGCCCCGAAGACGGCCAGCCGCACCACCTCGTCGATGCGCTCCCGGACTGCCTCCGCATCTTTCAGCGCCGGGCGGGACCCGGACTGCACGAGCAGGTCTGCGAGTGTAGCGTTCATGCGCGAAGTCTAGCACCGCGGGCGCAACAGAAAGCCCAGCAAGCACGCCGGCGGTGGCACCTTTCGGCAGGAGGGGTCAGGCGGCCTGTTCGACCGGCTTCACGTCGCGCAGCTTGCCACGACGTTCGAGCATGTACCCGAACCCACGCACGTTGATGATGTAGCTGGGCTCGGAAGGGTCCAACTCCACCTTGCGCCGGATGCGGCGGATGTAGACCTTCACGATCTCTTGCGCTTCACGCTCGGAATAGGTGTAGTCCTGCACCGCCCGCAGGATCTCGACGGGGCTCACGACCTTGCCAGCGTTGCGTGCAAGGTAGGCGAGGATCTTGAACTCCGTGGGTGTAAGCGGGATCGACTCCTGGTCGCGAATTGCCTGGCAGCGATCGAAGTCGAGGACAAGGTCCCGGACGGTAATCGTGCTGGGGCCATCCGCTTCCACGGCGGGAGCGGGCGCCTTACGGCGGGCGAGCGCCCCAAGCTGTGCCGCAAGCAGCTCGACGCCGTCCGTGTCCCGGACACAGACATCGGCACCTGCTTCCAGTGCGGCGCCGAGGCCCTGCGAATGCGGGCCGGGCGCGAGCACCATGACCGCGGCCTGGCATACGCGATTAATGGCACGGATGAGTTGCAGGTCGTTGTCCTGGCGCGGGTCGATGGCCAGGACAACGAGGTCGGGGTCGAACTGCGACACGAGACGCTCGGTCTCGCGGTCGTGTGGCCGCTCGGTTGTCGTGTACCCCTGCCGCGCAAGCGCCGGGAGCAGGTCGCCGGACCGATAGTCGCGCGTGTGCGTCACAAACGCGACCTGGTTCCGGAAATCGTCATAGCGTTCAGCCATAGCCATCCCCCGTCACGGTCCGGTAGCCAATTGGCGCCGGGACCGGAACTCCCCGGATCACCGAGGTTGGCCACGCCTCACGGCGGGCACTCCTTGTAGCGATCCTGTCACTAACTATCTTCGACAATCATGAACTCCCTAATAGGGGCGGCGGCACTTTGTTACCAAAAAGTAGCTATCAAGTATTTGCCGCCCCGGCTGTCCCCCGTTTAGACCTTGCACGATCGCCCAAGAGTCCACCGGAGGCGCAGAGTTGTCGCAGGCGCGCGCGACGCTTCGTTTTTCATGCCGCCCTGGACGGCGAAACGTCCGTGACGGATAGCCACGGACGTTCGTGCTGAATGCTTCGAGAGGCGCGCGGGACCGCTTGTGTGGGATTACGCCGCAGTGCTGAGCAGGCTGCGGCGCAGACGCTTCACGGCCTGGGCGTGAAGCTGGCTTACGCGTGTTTCCGAGACGGAAAGGACGTTGGCGATGTCCTTCATCGTGAGGTGCTCCACATAATAGAGAGCGACGACGAGCCGTTCTCGCTCTGGCAGACCCTGGACGGCCTTCGCCAGCTCCTCGTGAAGCTCCCGCTCATCCAGGCCGCGGGTGAAGTCGATGTCGTCTTCCGCCGTGGGCATCTCGGCGGCGGGGAATGAGTCCCCGTCGTCGTCTTTTTCGAGCATGCGGTCGAGCGAGACAGTCACCCACCTGGCGTTCGACGATGCCTCGCGGTATGCAACGAGGCTGATGCCAAGATGCTCCGCGGCCTCACGGTCGCTTGGCGAACGGCCCAGGAGTACTTCCAGTTCGCTCTGTGCGCGCTGCACTTCGCGCGCCTTTTGGCGCATGGTGCGGCTAAGACGATCCATGCGCCGAAAGGCATCGATCATCGACCCGCGGATGCGGCGTACGGCGTAGGCGTGGAAGTTGGTCCCCTTGGCGGGGTCGTAACGGCGCACCGCCTCGACCAAGCCGCAGGTGCCGTACCCAACGGCGTCCTCGAACTCCAGGAGCCCCGGGATCTCCAATGGCAGGGAGCGAGCAACGCGGCGCACCAGTGGTGTGTATTGCATCACCAGTTGCTGTTGTTCTTCAAGGGAGAGGCGGTTAGAGCCCTCCGTGGCGATAGCGGTAGTGGCGGAGACCCCGGTCTCCGCAAGAGTGGTCGGCCATTCCATGTTCTAACATCCCCCGAACTGATACCCGATCGGCAACCGTGCTGTCATGGTTGGCGATCTGATGCCACGATTGTTCAGGTGGAGCCGGTGACAGGACAACGCCACTTGGGTGACGCGTTGGTGGTGGTTCGGTAACAGGCGCAGACATAAGTTTAGGCGTCGAGTCTGGGAGTCCGGTTCAATGCACTGCATAACTGTTATAGTGCGAAGTAATTACGTGAGAATGCGATCGGGGGGATGCTCCCGTTTCGGGCGTTCGAACAGGTCCCTTACACGATGACCGGCGGCTACCCGATCCTCGTCCGCGGTAGCGACGGCCGCGTAGCTATCCTTCGGCGCCACGATGACGCCGGGTGGCAAGCGGACACGGTTGCCTCGGATGGACGCTGGCCGACATGGAGCCCGGACCGCTCGCTCATCGCTCGTTCCACCATCGTGCCCGACGGCGATACGGGGACCGCCGTCATCTCGACGGTAGCGCCCGATGGGACGGAGGGAAGTGTGCTCCACGAGGGCGCGCCCGGTGTGCGCGCCCCAATCGCGCCGAACGTGCCGCACTACCTGCTCTGGGCGCCCACGTCTGATGCCCTCAGCTACGTGTCCGTCAGTGAGCAGGGCCTCGCGCTCTTCTTCTCCACGATTGATGAGCGCATCCGTAGCCACCGCATCGCGCTCGGCGCTCCGCTCTTCCATTCGTGGTCGCCCGATGGGAGCCGCATCGCGGTTCATGCGGGCACCGATGTGGCGCTCTTCGACCGCGCGACGCTCGCTCTCACGGAGATTGCCCAGGGATCGTACGGCTTTCGCACGCCGCGCTTCAGCCCCGATGGCTCGCGGATGCTTTATGCGATGCCGGTTAGCGATGGCGTTAGCCTCGTGGAACATGCCGCGGATGGCCCGGCGCGCCAGCTCGGTCGATTCGGCGGAGGCGTCTCCTTCTCCTGGGTCGACGACCAGCATGTCATGGTGGCCGTGGCGCGTGGCACCGATGCCTTCCAGTCGCTCTGGCTGGTCAACTCGGGGACGGCAGCGCGCGAACCGGTGGCGTCCGGGCCGTTCGTCGCCTTCTGGCCATCGCCCGCTGGGGACCGGGTGGCGCTCGCCGTTCCCACCCAGGGAGGGGATGGGCGCTTCGCCCTGCAGCTCCGGGATCGTACGGGGCGGATGCTTGCCGTCACGGAGCCATTCCTCTATTCAGACGATGGCCGGGTGGCCGTCACGTTCTTCGACCAATACGAACTCTCGCAGCCCCCGTGGGCCCCGGACGGAAGCCAAATCGTTTTTTGCGGCCGACCGGGCAGCGATGCGGTCTCCGCGAGCTGGGGCGATCCCGCGGGTGACTACGTTTACGTATGGGATGCCACTCGCGGAACTCCGCTCACGGTTGCCGGGCGCGGCTCAGTCGCTTCCTTCCCCACGCCGGCGGCCGCCATCCAGTAAACAACAGGTAATCTGTCAAATTGCTGGCCGATCCGCGCCGATAGTACACTCGACACACCCCCAGGGAGTTCCACTTCCCCTATGCAAGACACTCGCGATTACAATCCCCCGCCGCAGCGCGGTCTTGGCGAACAGGCCGCCCGCACGGGAGTGCTCGTCTTTCTCCTGCTCGCCATTGTCACGCTTGCCTTTGGTCTCGGCTGGGGGGTTCAAGCGCTCCGCGACGACGGTAGCACGGCCACCGTCCCGGGTGGCAGCGCAGCGGCTAAGGGCAACGACGCAGACCCCGTCGGCTCCGCCATCCTGAACGAGATCTATTCGATCCTCAGCACGCAATATGTCGACAAAGACGAGCTCGACCCAAAGCTGCTGCGCGACGCCGCCATCAGCGGCGCGATCACCGCGCTCAACGACCGCGAGACCTCGTACATATCCGCTGAGGACCTGAAGCGTGGCGCGCTCGACCTGGGGTCTACCTACCAGGGTATCGGCGCGAGCGTTTCCGACGCCAGCGGCGAAGTGAAGATCATCGCCCCGTTCCGCGATTCGCCCGCTGAAAAGGCGGGCATCCGCTCCGGCGACGCCATTCTCGAAGTTGATGGCGAGAAGACGGACGGCTGGACCGACCAGCTCGCGGTCGAACGTATCCGCGGTCCCAAGGGCACCGACGTGAAGCTCAAGGTGCGGCACACCGATGGGACCGTGGCCGACGTTACGGTCACTCGCGGCGAAATCGACATCGAGAGCGTGTTTACCGAGCCAAACCTCGAACCGATCCCCGGAGAGAGCGGCGAAAAGCTCGTCGACCGCGACGGCAACGCGGTGACCGACATTTGTTATGTCAACATTTCTCAGTTCCACGACCGCACGCTTAGCGAACTACGGACCAAGGCCTCCGGGTACGAAAAGGGCGCCTGTAAGGGACTGATCGTCGATGTGCGCTCGAACGGTGGTGGACTGCTCAGCGCGACGGTGGATGTGGCCGATGAATTCCTGAACGGCGGGATCATCCTCTCCGAGGTTGGCTCGAACGGGGCCAAGAAGACCACGAACGCGAAATCGGGGGGCATCCTGACGAAGCTCCCGATCGTGCTCATCCAGGACGCCGGCAGCGCCAGTGGCTCGGAGGTGTTGGCGGCCGCGCTGCACGACAACGGGCGGGCGCAGATCATCGGCACGCGCAGCTTCGGGAAGGGCACCGTCAACCAGCTCGTGCAACTGAAGGAGTGTGGCGACCCGAAGGGCTGCGGCGCGCTGTACATCTCCGTCGGCCGCTGGTACACGCCCAAGGATCAACTGATCGAGGGGCTTGGCATCACGCCGAACCTCGAAGTGCCGATGACCGCAGACGACTACATTGCCGAGGGCGACATCCAGCTCTTCAAGGCGATCGATATCCTTCGCGGTAAACCCTGAGCCCTCACCCCCGACCCCCTCCACTCCGGTGGATAGGGGAGGCGAGTCGTCGTATGGCACGGGTTGCGCCGACGTGCCACCTGTGTCTCGTGAGCCGGTGTCGCGATAAAGTCGTTGAGCCATGAACAATGGAAACATCGCGCAGAACCGGCGCGCGCGGCACGACTACGAGATTCTCCAGCGCTACGAAGCGGGCATCATGCTGTCGGGCTCGGAAATCAAGTCGGTGCGCGAGCACAAGGTGCAGCTCCAGGGCTCCTACGCGCGGCTCAAGGGCGGCGAGGTGTGGCTGCAGGACGCACACATCGCACCTTACGCAAACGCCGGCTATTCGCCCCACGACCCGATGCGCGACCGCAAGCTCCTGCTCCACAAGAAGGAGATCGGGAAGATC
>JBKKBS010000489.1:0-3827 GCA_046713815.1 Tepidiformaceae bacterium | reverse complement strand
ACGCCGTCACGCACGAACGCGCTTACACGAAGAAGTTCTCGTTCCGCATCGGCGCTGGCCCCGTGCTCTATGCCGTCGGCGACCCGCACATGACCCTCTCGGCGGATGTCCCCGCCTCCATCCAGCGAGAACTGTTCTTCCCCTACACCACGGGCGTGGACTGGATCGCGCGGATCAAGCGGGAGCAGGGCGTCGCGAAGGTCAACGACATCATCAGGGATCCTCCCCACGGCTCGACCTACGTCATCCACCCGGAGTTGCTCGCAAATGGGTTTAGGCCGGCCGACGTGAAGCTGCCTGCCCTGGAGAGTGCAATGGGCGGAGGCTGGACGCGCCAATCAGGCGGCCAGTTCGGCGAGTTCCAGGTCCGCAACTACCTGCAGCTCCGCGTGCGCTCGACGACCGCCTCCGACGCGGCGAAAGGTTGGCAGGGCGACCGTTACGACGTGTACGTCAACGGGGCCGATAGCGTCGCCGCCTTCCGGCTCCGCTTCGCGAACGACGGTGACGCCCAGGAGTTCGTCGACGCGCAACAGTCGCTGCTGGAGGCCGCGGGAGGCAAGGCTGAGCCGTCCGGCGGCGCCTCGTTCTACTCGACCACCGATGGCAACGCGACCGCCATCGGACCGCGCAACGGCAGCGAGGTGGTGTTCGTCATCGGTTCTAGTCGTGACATTGCTGCGAAAGCCATCGGCGCGCTGCTGAACGGATAGTTAGGCGGGGCGGCAATCGCTGCAGGGCTGGTAGCCGGCCCCAAGCGCCTCATCCACGGTGTGGAACTGGCGGTCATCGCCGACTGATTCCCAGGCTCCGCCACATCCGGGGATACAGAAGGTATCGCCGCCGTGACCCACGAAACGCAGTCGCTGCTTGCGCATGCCTGCGAGGCTGCCGAGGTGTACGCCCTCATGCGTCAACACTCGCTCCTTCACACCGGCCCCGCCCGCGGAATACTGGCCCAGCTGCCAGTCCGACTTCAACACGCGGTGGCATGGGACGATGAAGGGCACGGGGTTGTGCGCGAGCGCTGTCCCCGCTGCGCGCACCGCTCCCGCAGCGCCCGCCTCACGCGCGACCCAGGCGTACGGCCGCACCTCGCCGCGAGGAATGGCGGCCGTGGCTTCGAGGACATGCCGGTGGAAGGTGGGCATTTCGCCCAGGTAGGCAAGCTCTGTCCCTCGCAGCTTGCCGCTCAACGCCCTGGCGGCCCGGTCCCGCACCTTCGGCGCATCGCCGGCCCCGGGGACGAAGCCCAGCTCGTCGCCGGCGCGATCACGGAACCGTTGGGGGTCGTTGGTCACGAGGTGCACCAGCTCGCCATCGTGGACCACGCGCAGTGGCCCGAGTTCGAACCCGAGGTCGAACCATCCAAGGTTTCCGGTCAGCCGAGCATGCCGTCCTCGGGTCTCACTGCGAAGGCGAGCGAGGAATCTCGGGTCCGGTTCGCGGCGCAGGCCGTCGGCCACGAAACGCGCGGCCTCTGACTCCACCTCGTCGTACTCAGTCAGTTGAGTCATAGCCTGCCTCCTGGAGAAGTTCGCGCAGCCGCGTGACTGCGCGATAAGTGAGTTGTTTAACGGCTGCCTCGCTCTTGCCGAGTTCGGCGGCGACGGCCCGTACCGGCCATTCGTGGCCGAAGCGAAGGACAACTACGCGTTGTTGGACGGGCGGCAGACAGACCACGGCCCTATGGAGCGCGGAGTGCTCCTCGGCCCGCAGCAGCCCGTCACCCGGGTATTCGTCGACGCGGCTGTCGTGGTCCATGAGCGGCGTTTCGCGGCCACGTCGTCTGCGCGCGTCATCCCGGACGAGGTTGCGCGCGATCGTGAGCAGCCAGGCGACGAACGGCTTACCACGGTCCTCATAGCCATCCAGCTTCCAGAGCGCTCGCCGGAAGACCTCCGACGTCACGTCCTCAGCGCGGGAATGGTCGCGAGTGAGGGAGTAGGCGAAGCGGTATACGTCGGGCGCGGTACGGTCGTAAAGCCGGGCGAACGCGTCCGGATCGGTGCGAGCCGCAATGATGAGCGCCGTTTCGTTCACGTCACAAGGGTAACGGCGGGACGGTGCGGAGGTAACGCGGATTCCCGCGCGCCCCGGAAAGGGGTAAGCTTCGGCGGCTCAGGAGGTGAGAGCCATGACTACAGCAACTGGAGACCGCGCCGCGGCGGTCGCGTCGCGCTATCCACGACAAGTCTCGCTTCGCGGCGGCCAGAAGGTGCAACTGCGCCTCATGGGACCCGACGACCGGGAGGCCATGCTCACATTCGCGCGCAGCCTCCCCGCGGACGACCTGCTCTTCTTGCGGAGCAACATCACTGAGCCCGCCGCCGTCGATGGTTGGATTTCGAACATCGTGGATGGACGAAGCCTTTCCGTGCTGGCACTGGCCGACGAAGCAATCGCGGGCTACGCCACGATTCACCTGAACCCGGCCGAGTGGATGCGTCACCTCGGCGAGATCCGCCTGCTCACCGGCGCGTCCCATCGTGGCGGAGGGCTCGGACGCACACTTGCGAGCGACATCTTCGCGATGGCCAGCACCCTCGGCCTGCGGAAACTCACGGCGCAGAT
Organism: Tepidiformaceae bacterium; assembly: GCA_046713815.1. GTDB lineage: Bacteria > Chloroflexota > Dehalococcoidia > Tepidiformales > Tepidiformaceae > JBBDMZ01. The sequence goes on along the minus strand of JBKKBS010000489.1, from coordinate 1,253 downwards.
GACGCTGGATCAGGCAGGCGCGCGAGCAACCTTCGAGCGGCTGGGGTTCAAGCCCGAGGCGCTGTTGACCGACTGGGTCATATCCAAGGACGGCCGCACGCGCGACCTGCTGATCATGGCCTACGACGTGGACGGCCTCACCGACTCAGTCTAGCGGCGGGCGGCACCTGCCGTTGCCACCGCCGCGAGCGCAGCGGGGAGGTCCACCAAACCTTCGTAGAGCGCCTTGCCCACGATCGCGCCTTCGCAGCCGAGTTCTGCCAGGCGCACCAGGTGCTCTACGGCGGCGACGCCCCCAGATGCCACCACCGGGACTGGCAGCGCCCGCACCAGCTCCGCTAGCGCCTCGAAATTCGGCTCCGTGAGCGTGGCGTCGCGGCCGATGTCGGTGAACATGATCCGCCCGACTCCGGCGGCGACCATCTCGTCGGCCACGTCGCGGACATTCCGGCCGGTAGCGACGCGCCAGCCGTCCGTGAAGACTTCGCCATCGCGCGCGTCGATCGAGACGCAGATGGCGGACCCGAACCGATGGACCGCCTCGGATACGAGCGACGGGTCTTTGACGGCGGCGCTCCCGAGCTGCACGCGGTCGGCGCCGTAGCCGATGGCGGTCTCGATTCCGGCCATGTCACGGATGCCTCCCGACACCTCCACGGGAATGGTGGTCGCCGCGCAAATCTCGCGCATCACCTGTTGGTTCGCGGGTGCGCCGTCCCTGGCGCCGTCGAGATCGACAAGGTGGAGCCGCGGCGCGCCGAGCACCTCCCATTGCCGCGCCACTGCCACCGGATCGTTGGAGTACGAGGTCTCGCGGTCGTAGTCGCCCTGGAGGAGGCGCACGCAGCGCCCGCCACGGAGGTCGACCGCCGGGATGATTTCGAAGGTCACGCCAGTGCCGCGACGGAATCGAAGGCGCCAGACCGCGCCCAGGCGATGAAGTTGCGGTAGAGCATCAGGCCGTGCTCGCCGCTCTTTTCCGGGTGAAATTGCGTCGCGACGACGTTGTCATGTGCCAGCACGCTCGGAAACGTGACCCCGAATTCCGTCTCGCCCAACACCAGGGACGCGTCGTCCAGCCGCGGATAAAAGCCGTGGACGAAGTAAAAGTAGCTGTCGGAGGGGATGGCTTCGGTGAGCGGGTGGTCTCGCAGCCAGGAAACCGTGTTCCAACCCATGTGGGGCACCTTTAGACCTTGCCCGGACGGGAACCTGACCACCTTGCCTGCCAGCACGCCAAGACAGTCCTGGCC
>JBKKBS010000488.1:0-13016 GCA_046713815.1 Tepidiformaceae bacterium | reverse complement strand
CCTTCGGGATGCTCTCGGTGCCGTAGGCGAAGGCGGCGATGCCCTGCGCTCCGCCCCCGCGGAAGACGCCGTCCACGCCTGCGATGTCGGCGGCGACGAGTTTCACCGGTGGGATCGAGCCGTCCGGCAGCACCGGGCTCGTGAGGTACACCTCCTCGCAGCCGGCAACGCGAGCGGGGATGGCGCACATGAGCACGGTGCTCGGCAGCGGCGCGCGCGTACCGGGGACGTAGATACCGATCCGCTGGATGGCGCGCGTCATCTGCCCAAGCCCGTTCTGGTTGAAGTCGAGGAAGGCGCCGCGCATCTGCTGTTCGTGGTAGGTGCGAATGCGGTCGGCGGCGAACTTGAGGGCCCCGACGACCTCGGGATCCACCGTGTCGTAGGCGGCGCGCATGTCGTCATCGCTGACACGCAGGTCGTGGGTGCCCTGGGCGCCGTCGAAGCGTGTGTTGTAGTAGGTGACGGCGTTGTCGCCGTCCTCGCGCACGTCGCGGATGACGCGCCGCACGACCTCGTCCGGAGACAGCTCCTGGCCGAAGGCACGAAAGGTCGTCTCCCGCAGCTCCATCGGCAGTTCTTCGGTCTCGAGGGGACGGCGTACGAGCAGGAGTTCCCGCCCTTCAACGGCGTTGCGGATTATCCGCATAGATACCTCTCCACAGCCGCGCCCGCCGCCGCTGTCGCGCGGTCGACGAAGGCCTGCACTTCGATATCGGTGATGTGGGCGATTGTCGCATCCAGCAGTTCGGGGAGCGAATCAAGGAAGCTGCTCAGGGTCTCGCCTTCTTCGAGACCGGCGAAGCGCAGATGGTTCGCGATCATGCCCCGGGCGCGTTCCCAGTCCATGTTCCGCTGCGCCACTTCTGTTGCGACATCGCGCCAACGGGCCAGCGTCTCTGGAGCGACGAAACCGCAGTCGATGGTGTCGATCGTGCCTACGAGCGCCTCCACGATCGCCCGCTTGACTTCGGGATCGCCGAACGATCGCTCCATCTCAAACTGGAGGAGGCGGTCCATGACGTTCGCGCGCATCTTTCCTCCGAGCGCATCGTGCTGGGCGAAGAAGCGCCGGTAGATGCCCGTTATGTACTGCTCGTCCATGACGAGGTGGCTGATATAGCCGGCGACGAAAGCCCGCGTCTCATCGTTCAGCGCGGCGGGGTCGACGAGCGATCGGTTCGCCTTCAGGAACTCGGAGACGGAGTCCTGGTGGTCCGGGCCGTTGAGGTCGAAGTAGTGCGTGCTGAAGCGGTCCTGGCGCGTGAGGACGCGGATGTCCGGCGTTGTCGCACCGAGGAGATATGGCCCGGGTTGGGCATCGAGCACGCCGCCACCGAGCGACGGTGCGATCTGCCGCGCGAGGACCATGTGAAGAGCGATCGGTGGCATGTGCTTTCCCCGCTCAGATGCGCGCGCTTTCGATGTTCGTCAGGAGGATGCCCTTGCAGCCCACGCGCGAGAGTTCGTCCATGATGCGGTGGGCCTCGCGCCGCTTGACCATCGCCTTCACGGCCAGCCAGCCCTCGGTCTGCAGCGGCGAGACAGTGGGGGATTCGATCCCCGGGGTGATGGCGGTAGCAGCGGCAAGGATATGCATGGGCACGTCGTATTCGACCATCATGTACTCGAGCGCGACGAGCTTGCCTTCGATCCGCGATGACATTGTCTTCACCTGCTCGACCATCTCGCGGCCGGGATGCGCGTACAGCGCGGCATTCGAGATGAAGAGCGGTTCGCCGACGATCTTGAGGCCAGCCTGGCGGAGTGTGTTGCCCGTGTCGACCACATCGACCACCGCCTCGGCAATGCCAAGCGTGACCGACCCCTCGACCGCTCCCTCTAGGATTACGAGGTCGAGGTCGCGGCCCCCGAAGAATCCGCCAGTAATCACCGGGTACGACGTGGCAATGCGCATCCCGGCGACCTCGTCGAGCGTGGTCACCGGAGATTGCACGGGCACGGCCGCACACATGCGGGAGAAGCCGTAGTTGAGGTCGAGGAGCATCGCCGGCGACTGCGCCCGCTCGGCGACGAAATCCTTGCCCGTTATCCCCACATCGAGGATGCCGTTTGCTATATAGACGGGGATGTCGCCGGGGCGGAGGAAGTAGAACTCAACCTCGTTCTCGGGGTCGAAGGAGGAGAGCACGCCCGTGGGCTTGCCCACCTTGTAGCCGCACGAGGTGAGCAGCTCCAGGGTGGGCTCAAAGAGCGCGCCTTTATTGGGGAGGGCCACCTTAATCATAGCTGGCGGTACACGTCGTCAAGCTCGATGCCTTTTTCCGCCATCATGCAGGCGACGTAGTAGAGCACCTGCGACAGTTCGCCCGCGAGGTTGTCATCGCTCTCGTAGCGTGCGGCCATCCAGCTCTCGGCCGCTTCCTCCACGAGCTTCTTGCCGATCGCGTGCGCACCGCCCGCATAAAGCGCCGCCGTTCGCGAATCGCGCGGCATCTCCGCCTTGCGGCTCGCAGCGAGCGCACAGATGTCCTCGAAGGTCATAAACGAAAGATAACCCCCAACAGTCCGAGCCGCGACCGTGGGGGGAGCGGTTGGCGGTTGGCGGTTGATGCTTGGTGCTTGGTGCCTGGTGCTTGGCGGTTGGTGCTTGGCGCTCGATCCCGTGGGTCGAGCGCTGGACGGCCTGGAGATTACCAGGGACGTAAAAAGGCCCGGGCATTGCTGCCCGGGCCTTGGTTCTCGCAGCTAAGACCTGAGTCTCAGGAGGAGGACACCTCCAGCGCTGATGTCAGGCCGTAACTACGACTGTGATCGTCCATGCGCATCACCTCCTTCCTTGCAACAAAAGTTACCAAATCGCGGGGGAGGGCGTCAAGGGCTTGCGTTGGTCAGCAAACCCGAGGGAACCGCGGGTAGGATCCGAGCTGAAGCCTTGAGATCCGTCCGCCCTGAAAGTCGGCGAGCTTCGTCGCGAACGCGGAGACATCTCTGTCATAGACTCCATGCCCCCAAAGAACATTCGGCCGACGTGACATTCGAGCGACAGTTTTGAAGGAAGGTGAGCGGCATCACCGATACCTTGCCGCCCGCCACGCCAGCGGAAGCGCCCTGGAGCCGAACCGCTCCTATCGACCCTAGCCCCTGCGTCCGAGTACCATCGATCGTGTCTTTACTCGCATAGGCGGCGCCTGGTTCGCGGTTCGCGGGCCAAATCAATGCAGCCGTACACATTCGGAGGATCCCCTGGTTACCCCTGTCTCAATGAAACAGCTCCTGGAGGCCGGCGTTCACTTCGGCCACCAGACCCGGCGCTGGAACCCGAAGATGCGTCATTTCATCTTCACCGAGCGCAACGGCATCCACATCATCGACCTCCAGCAGACCGTCACCCGCCTGGACGACGCCATCAACTTCATTCGCGACACCGTCGCCGGCGGCAACGACGTGCTCATCATCGGCACGAAGAAGCAGGCGCGCGAGACCGTTGAGCTGGAGGCCACGCGCGCGGCCATCCCCTTCGTGAACAACCGCTGGCTGGGCGGCACGCTCACCAACTTCCGTACCATCCAGAGCCGCGTGAAACACATGAAGGACCTCGAGGGCTCCGTCGCGCGGGGAGAGTTCCTGCGCATGACGAAGAAGGAACAGCTCGACATCAACAACGAGATCGAGCGCCTGAACCGCTACTTTGGCGGCATCCGGAACATGGATCGCATACCTTCCGCGGTGTTCATTATCGACACCGTGAAAGAGGCGATTGCGGTGGCGGAGTGCAAGCGGCTGGGCATTCAGATCGTGTCGCTTGTCGACACGAACTGTGACCCCGACCCGATCTCCTACCCCATCCCCAGCAACGACGACGCGATCCGCGCGATCAAGCTCATCCTCGGCAAGGTAGCGGACGCGGCGATCGAGGGCCGGGCGGCGCGCGAATCGGGCGTGGGCCCCGGCGTGCACGCCGACGACCTGGCAGCCCTGGTCGAACAGGGCATGGCCAGCGGCTCGTTCTCGGCCTCACCCGATGAAATCGCGGCCGAAGCGGGCGGAGGCGCCAGTGTGACGGTCATCTCCGCGCAACAGCAGGCGGCCGCCAACGAGCCTGCCGAAGTGCCAGCTCCGGCCCCCACGCCGGCCGTTGAAACACCCGTCCCCGCTGCCCCCGTGGCAGCCGAGTCCCGGGAGTAGACGGACCACGTGCAAATCACTACCGCAATGATCAAGGAGCTCCGGGAACTGACCGGAGCCGGAGTCATGGATGCCAAGCGCGCCCTGGAGGAAGCCGACGGCGACCTCAAGCGGGCGACCGCGATCCTGCGCGAGCGCGGCGCCGCGGCAGCGGCCAAGCGCGCTGACCGCGAGACCAAGAACGGCGTCGTCGAGAGTTACATCCACGCTCAGGGCCGCATCGGCGTGCTTGTGGAGCTCAACTGCGAGACCGACTTCGTCGCGAACACCGAGGAGTTCCGCGGCCTCGCCCGGAACGTCGCAATGCAGATCGCGGCGATGAACCCACTCGTCACCGCACCCGCCGACCGCACGCCAGACATGGAAGGCTCGCCGGACGAGGAGGTCTGTCTCTTGAGCCAGCCGTATATCCGCGACGGCAGCCGCACCATTGGCGACCTCGTGAAGGAAGTCGTGGCGACGACGCGCGAGAACATCAGGGTCAGCCGCTTCGTGCGATACGAACTGGGACGGTAAGGCCGTCGAGGAGGAGTCGATGCACCGGCGTTACCGCCGTGCGATGTTGAAGTTGAGCGGGGAAGCCCTGATGGGTGACCGTCCCTTCGGCATCGATGCCGCAACCATCGACAGCCTCGCGCGGCAGATTGGGCGCGCCGTGAGCGACGGCATCCAGGTGGCGGCCGTCGTTGGTGGCGGCAACTTCTGGCGCGGCGCCCAGGTGGCGGAGACGGGCATGGACCGCGCCACGGCGGACTACGCCGGCATGCTCGCCACGATCATGAACGCGCTCGCTATGCAGGACGCACTGGAAAAGGTCGGCGTGATGGTGCGCACGCAGACGGCGCTTTCCATGGCGCAAGTGGCGGAACCGTACATCCGCCGCCGTGCGATGCGTCACCTCGAAAAGAACCGGGTCGTGCTGTTCGCTGCCGGCACCGGCAATCCGTATATGACAACGGACACGGCTGCCGCCCTGCGGGCGATCGAGACGGACTGCGAAGTGCTGCTCATGGCGAAGAACGGCGTGGACGGCGTCTATGACGCGGACCCCAAGAAGGTGCCCGGCGCTAAGCGCATCGAACACCTGACGCACATCGACGCCATCCAGCAACAGCTGCAGGTGATGGACATCACCGCGCTCTCCCTCTGCATGGAGAATCGGCTTCCGATTATCGTCTTCGACGTGCGCACCCCCGACGGTATCTACCGCGCGCTGACGGGCGAGCATGTGGGCACAACGGTATCGTCTGAAACACCGGAGCCGGCGCGGACGGTTTAGACTTTTCCAGAGGAGTAGCGATGGCCACCGACCCCGACGAGATCCTGTTGGACGCAGACGACAAAATGGACAGTGCCGTGCAGACCCTGCGGCGGGAGCTGAACGGCGTGCGCACGGGCCGCGCCCACCCCTCGTTGATCGAAACGCTGCCCGTCGAATACTACGGTGCGATGACGCCGCTCAAGCAGCTCGGGTCGATCAATGCGCCCGAGGCCCGGCTGCTCACGATCCAGGTGTGGGATCGCGGCGCCGTGAGGGCGATCGAGAAGGCCATCCAATCCTCCGAACTTGGGCTGAACCCGGCTATCGACGGCCAGATCATCCGCCTCCCGATCCCGTCGCTTACCGAGCAGCGACGCAAGGATATGGTGAAGCTTGTGCACACAAAGTCGGAGGAAGCGCGCGTGTCCGTACGGAATGTGCGTCGCCACCACCACGATGAGCTGCGCAAGGCCGAGAAGAACGGCGACGTGTCGCAGGATGACCTTCGCCGGCACGAGGAAGAATTGCAGAAGATCACGGACCGCCATGTCGCAGTGATCGACGCGGAGGGCAAGAAGAAGGAGGCCGAACTCCTTGAGGTCTGATCCGGTCGCGGAGGCGGCGGCCAGCACGAACGCCGCCGAAGCTGCGAATCCCCTGGGGGACACCATTTCGCCCATCTCCGGCGGGCGTGTGCCGAGGCATGTCGCGATCATCATGGATGGCAACGGCCGCTGGGCGACACAGCGCGGCCTACCCCGTGCCGCTGGCCACCGCGCCGGTACGGAGAACATCCGTCGCGTAATCGAGCGCTTCGCCGATCACGGCATCCAGTACCTCACGCTCTACGCGTTCAGCACGGAGAATTGGAACCGGCCCCAGCGGGAAGTCCGTACGCTCATCCGGCTATTGCGACTGTTCCTGCGCCGCGAGCTCGGCAACCTCCATCGCAACAACGTGAAGCTGCAGATGCTCGGCCACATGGAGACACTGCCCGAGTGGCTCCAGGAGCAGATCGCCAACGCAATCGAGACGACGAAAGACAACGACGGCCTCCTGCTCAACATCTGCTTCAGCTATGGCGGCCGCGACGACATCATCACGGCCGTTCGCGCCGCCATCGCCTCCGGTCTCTCACCCGAAGACGTGACCGAGGCGTCGTTCCCGCAATTTCTTTCCACCGGTCCCATCCCGGACCCCGACCTGGTCGTGCGCACGGCAGGCGACTTCCGCATTTCGAACTTCCTCCTCTGGCAGGCTGCGTACGCGGAGCTGTATTTCACCGATACGTTTTGGCCTGACTTCGGCCGCGAGGACATCGACATGGCCCTCTCTGAGTACGGCCGCCGGAAGCGAAAGTTCGGCGGCCTGCTCCCGGAAGACCTCGAAGCGTTCCGCGCCCCGTAGACTGCGCCCAACGTGACCGACGTAGCCCCTCCCCTCTCACCTGGTGGCCCACGCACTTCGAATCTGCAACTGCGCCTGGCCACGGCGGCCGTGGGGCTGCCGATCGTGGTCGCACTGGCGTGGGTGGGGGCGTGGCCGTTCGCGATCGCGGTGGGCGTGATCGCGTTGCTCGCGGCGGCCGAGTTCACCCACGGGTGGCTCATGCCATCGATGCCACTGTCCGCGGTCTGGCCCCAGGCGACCGGGTTCAGCGGCGCCGGAATCATGGCTGCCGGAGCGCACTGGAACGAAGGCTTCGTGGTGGCGGGCATCGCCTTCGCCGGGTTCTTCGCCTTGCTCGGCTATACGCGGCTGTTACGGAACTCACCGCGCAAGCCCTACCGCATCCTCGCCTGGTGCTTCATCTATGTGGGTGCGCTGCTCGCGACGCTGGTGCTCGTGCGGGACGCGGACGGTGGACGCGCGTGGGTATTCCTCGGTATTCTCGCGACCTTCGCCACCGACACGGGCGCGTACGCCGTCGGTCGAACTATCGGGCGACACAAGCTCGCACCATCGATAAGCCCGGGCAAGACGCGCGAGGGCGCGGTCGGTGGGTGGGTCGCCGGCGCGGGTGCGGTGTTCGCCCTGAACGCGTTGCTCGACACGGACGTGTCCGCCCTTAGGATCGCGCCACTTGCCCTTGCGCTCCCCATCGCGGCACAAGCGGGGGACCTGTTCGAGAGCTGGATGAAGCGCCGCATGGGGATAAAGGACGCCTCAAACCTTTTGCCCGGCCATGGAGGCTTCCTCGATCGACTCGATTCCGTCCTGTTCGTAATGCCCGTGCTTTACGTGTTTCTGCGGTTGGCCGTGCTCTGATACGGTCTACGTAAGGACAACGATGCCCCTCCGACTCGACGACATCACGCTGACCCACCACCGCGCACCGATCAACGGCATCCAGATGCACTGGGTGGAGGCTGGCGCTGGCCACGAGACGATCGTGTTCCTCCATGGTTTCCCGGAACACTGGTACTCATGGCGGCATCAACTGGCCGAGTTCTCGCAGGCGTATCGCGTGGTCGCGCCCGACCTGCGGGGCTACAACGAGACCGAGAACCGCGGGCCGTACGACACGGGGACGCTCCAGCAGGATGTGATCGAGTTACTCGACCACCTGAGACTGGAAAAGGTGCACCTCGTCGCGCACGACTGGGGCGCCGCCATCGCCTGGCTGCTGGGGATGAACCGCCCGGAGCGGCTGCTCTCGCTGGCGATCATGAACGTGCCTCACCCGAAGCTGTTCGAAAAGGGCATTCGCAGCCCACGGCAGCTTTTGCGAAGCTGGTATGTCTTCGCGTTTCAGATCCCGTGGCTCCCGGAAAAGGTGCTGGCGGCGAATCGCTACCAAGCCCTCGCGCGCAGCATCATCCGGAGTTGTAAGGCGGGGACGTTCACGCGTGACGACGCGCGCACTATGCTCGAATCCTGGCGGCTGCAAGGGCTGGGCGGCGGACTCAACTGGTACCGCGCCGCGGTCCGCTCGCGCATCCCGCTCCCGGACCCGCTTCCGCGTATCACCGTGCCGACGACGATGATCTGGGGCGAGTCGGATGCCGCCCTGGGTAAAGAGCTAACGTACGGGACGGGCGAGTACGTCGAGGACCTGACCGTCCATTACCTGCCGGACGTGAGTCATTGGGTGCAGCAAGAGGCGCCCCAACAAGTCAATGACTATCTTCGCGAGCACTTCGCCAGGGCACGGGCGCATGTCACTGCCTGACCCGGACGCCCACCAACTCCGGCGACCGCGGCGTGACGACTTCGTCTTCGAAGGCGAAGAGACGCCGCTCCTCCTCAGGCCGGTCGTGGTCGGGGCACTCGTCGCCGTATTCCTGGCGATCATTGCTGCCTACGTGGTCGCCGTCACTGTGTTCGACGTCAGCCTGGGCGTCGATGCGGAGCCGTTCCAGGACTGGGTCGAGGACCTGGGCTGGTGGGGGCCGGTTGCGTATATCCTTCTGTTGGCGCTCTCGGTGCTGTTCGCGCCCATTCCGAACGCGCCGATCTTCATAGCCGCCGGGCTTGTCTGGGGGCCTATCGTCGGGACCATCTACAGCATGCTCGGCATGGCCCTTGGCTCGATCATCGCCTTCTACGCGGCGCGCTGGGTGGGGCGCCGTCATCTCGCCCGGCTCGTTGGAGCGAAGGCCGCGGCCAAGCTCGACGACCTCGCGGACCGCATGGGCGGACGCCTCATTTTCTGGGCGCGCATGCTCCCCGCTGTCAATTTCGATTACATCTCCTTTCTCGCGGGATTAACTTCCATTCGGTTCTGGACGTTCTTCGTATACAGCATGCTCGGCATGCTGTTGCCGACCACGGTCGCGGTCGTCGCTGGCGATGGCCTCGGCAAAGACATCCGGATCACGCTCCTCATGGGCGGCCTCTGGGTCGCGGGCATCGCGGCGAGCGCGGGCTTCTTCTGGTTCCGCCACCGCCGTTCACAATCCGCGCGCAGACTGGCACTCAGCGAAGAGCGTTGACGAATTCAGCAGCTTGCAAGCGGCCCGTAGGGGTTGCACATATCTCGCATCTTCATTGGAAGTTGCACAATCCGGGCACCCAGAGCGTAAGACTAGAGACACATGCACGATTTCCACTCCCCCGCGCACCTCACGCTCCTTCCGAGTGGCATTGCGACGCGGCCGTTGCCGCTTACTGAACGCGGCGGAACACGGCAAATAGCGATCAAGGGTGGCGTCGCGCGCGTACTGGATCGCCGGGAGTTGTTCAAGACCACGGAGCGGATCGGCGGACTCGCCCCGAACGCTCCGCTGTCGTTCCTCGCCATTAACGTCGACGGACTTGGGGATTACAGCCCGGACGAGGCGCAACTGCTCATGCGGCTGGTCGCCGGGCGCGTGCGGTCGCTCATGCGCGCAACGGATGCTGTCGGCCGAATGGGCGGAGCATCGTTCGGCGTGGTTTTGCAGGGCACGGGCGTGACGGCCGCGGGCGCGGTCGCCGCGCGGCTATCACACCACCTTTCACACGTCGTCCATGGCGTGGACGGCAGCCTGCATGTGCGCGTCAGCGCGGCGACGGGCGTCGGCCTGAACTGGGACACGCTCCCCGTGGCCGCGACAGAATCCCTCCCCGACTGCGGCTAACGCGCGCCTACTCGTACCGATCGAAGCCGAGTGCGAATGCGATAGCCACGTTGATGTCGCGCATGCGGTCGGCGGAGAGGGTCGAGATCCAGGCGCCGACCTGTCGCTTCGGGATCGTCTGCGGATTACGGACATTCACCTCGGAAGGTCGTGCTAATCCGTCTGATTCGTCCAACGAGATGCGGGAGCGCACGCCCAACCGCTTGCTTGTGATGGGCGCCACCGTGACGGCGTTCAGGCCTGAAATCGAATTGTCGCGCGTGACAACGACCGCCGGCCGTTTGTGATCCGGCGTGCGAAATTGGCACCACCGAACTTCACCCTGGTTCACTCATCGCCCCAATCCTGGATCTCGGCCCACTCTTCAATCTCCGAGAGATCCTGGGGATTCTTGCGCAAGGCCTCCAACTCCTCTCGTTCCCATTCGGCGAACTGACGCTTGCGCAGCATCTTCGCGACGGCTTCCCGGACCAGGACGGATCGAGCCTTGCCGTCGCAAGCGGCCGCCTTGTCCAGCTCCACGAGGAGCGGTTCGTCAATCGTGACCTGGATGACTTTCATTGTGGAAGACATTGTGGAACCTCTTCCACAAAAGTAACAGTCCGTCTCGTACGCGAAGGACTGACGTCGAGGCGAGCCCACCTCGAACCTGCCCTTCGAGCGTATCATTGACGGTGACATGCCATCGAATGCGCAGCCACTCCCGCCGGGTAGCGTGGACTTGTCCGCGTGGCCATACTTGCGCCTCCGGGGCGAAGCGCGTCCCGCGGGAGAGTCGATGGGCATCGGCTATGCGGACACCGAGCTGAAGTACGGCGGCGATCTCGTCCTCGGGGCCTGGTCCCGGAGTAAGCGGCCCGGCCGCGAGCAATGATGAACAGCAGCCCATGATCCAGCGAACGCGGCGCGCGTGGGCTCGACGCGCCGGAGGTATACTGACCGCGAGACGGAGGAGACTAAGTGCGATCCAAGACTCAGCCACCTTCACGGGCTCGACTCGACCGTTCGGCATGGCCCTATCTCAAGTTTAGGGGCGAGCCGTTGGAACGGCCCAAAAAGGAGTCCATGGGAATCATTCATGTTGAGCTTGAGGTTATCAACGCCGAGGACCTTGTCCTTGTCCGTCGGGGCATGATGCCCGCTGAAGACGCGAGAAGCGCTGCGTTTGTCGCATTGGTGGATACCGGCTGTTTCACCCTTGCTATCAACGAGAACATCCGCGAAGAACTTGGAGTCCCCATCGTAGGCTCCACCACCGTCCAGCTGGCCGACGGCCAGTTTCGTGAGATGCCGATGGCCGGCCCGATCGAGGTGCGTTACGAGGGAGAGCGGGCACATGTGGACGCTCTGGTGCTTCCTGGGAACGAGGACCACGGTTCGGAGCGGTTCCAATGCAGCTGATGGACTTACTCATCGATCCCAGAAACGAACGAGTGGTGATCAGCCCCGATCCCAGCCGGCCTGTCTGACGGTCACTCGCGCAGGCGGAGGACGGCCATGAACGCCTCTTGGGGGATCTCCACGTTGCCCACGCGCTTCATTTTCTTCTTGCCCTCGGCCTGCTTCTCGAGGAGCTTGCGCTTGCGCGTGATGTCGCCGCCGTAGCACTTGGCGAGCACGTTCTTGCGCATCGCACGGATCGTTTCGCGCGAGATGATGCGCCCACCAACGGCCGCCTGGATCGGCACTTCGAACATCTGACGCGGGATGAGTTCCTTGAGCTTCGAGACGAGCACGCGCCCTTCGCGCGAGGCGTTGACGTTGTGCGTGATCAGTGAGAGCGCATCCACTGCCACGCCGTTCACGAGGATGTCGACCTTCACGAGGTTCGCTGCCCGGTACTCCGAGAGATGGTAGTCGAGGCTCGCGTAGCCGCTCGTCGAACCCTTCAGGGTGTCGTAAAAGTCGATCAGGATCTCGGCCATGGGGATGTCGTACTCAAGCATCACCCGAGCCTCGCCGGGGGCCACGTCGCTCTCGGGCTCGAGGTATTCCATCTTCAAGAACTGGCCGCGGCGGGTGGTCACGAGCTCCATTACCTGGCCGATGAAGCGGCTGGGCGTGATCACGTCGATCTTCGCCCAGGGCTCCCGGATCTCCTCGATCCGCGAGGGGTCCGGGAGGTCGGCGGGGCTGTCCACAAGCACGAGTTCGCCGTTGGTGGTCGTGACCTCGTACTCCACGCTCGGCGCGGTCGTGAGGAGGCTGAGCCCGTACTCCCGTTCGAGGCGTTCGCCCACGATCTCCAGGTGCAGGAGGCCGAGGAAGCCGCAGCGGAAGCCGAATCCGAGCGCCACCGACGACTCCGGTTCGTAGACCAGTGAGGCGTCGTTCAGGCTGAGCTTGGAGAGCGCCTCGCGCAGCTCCTGGTACTGGTCGGAGTCGGTGGGGTAGATGCCCGCGAAGACCATTGGCTTGGCGCGGCGATACCCGGGCCAGGCCTCCTCGGCGGGGTGCGCATGCGTGGTAATCGTGTCTCCCACGCGGCAGTCGGCGACGTCCTTGAGGCCGGTGGCGACGTAACCCACCTCGCCGCAGCCGAGCGCGGGCAAGGGGCGCATCTGGGGGCTGAAGATGCCGTACTCGAGCGGCTCGAAGTCGATCTCGGTCTGCATCAAACGGAGGCGGGCGCGGCCCGCGAGTGCGCCCTGGAAGACGCGCACATGCGCGACCACGCCCTTATACGCGTCGTATTTCGAGTCGAAGATGAGCGCCTTGAGGGGCGCCTCGGGCTCGCCCCTCGGCGGCGGGATGCGCGCCGCGATCGCCTCGAGGATCTCGTCCACGCCCGTGCCGTCTTTGGCACTCGCGAGGATGATCTCGTCGGCGGCGAAGCCGATCACGCGCTCCAGTTCGTGGGCGACGCGCTCCGGCTCGGCGTGCGGCAGGTCGATCTTGTTGAGCACGGGGATGAGCTTGAGATCCTGGTTCATCGCCAGGTAGACGTTCGCGAGCGTCTGCGCCTCAATCCCCTGGGAGGCGTCCACGACGAGCACCGCGCCCTCGCAGGCGGCCAGGCTGCGCGAGACCTCGTAGGCGAAGTC
>JBKKBS010000487.1:0-4342 GCA_046713815.1 Tepidiformaceae bacterium | reverse complement strand
GTGCCGCGAAGTTCTTCGCCTTCTGCGCCAGCGCAGCCGCCTGGTATGGGATCTCGTTGTTCTCCACGACGCCGCGGCCCGCCGGCACGCCCAGACTGGCGCCATGGTCCTGGATATCCCATTCGGCCGTGGTGAGCACCTGCCAGATCCCCTGCAGGTCGGGCTCTCCGCTGGGCGTGCGCGGCGCACGATACGGCGCCTGCTGCGCCTCCAGCGTGACCGTGCCGGGCGGCGCGGGCAGCGCTGCCGCCGCCAACGTTATCGTCACAACAGCAGCTATCCTCACGTTGATCACCTCGGCCTCATTCGCCGGTGGACGTCACTTCGGCGCGGCGCCGGCCGGGAAACCTCGATAGAGTTTCTGACCGATGGCGAAGAAATGATGAATCTCGTTGTCGCAGTACTCGACGGTGGTGTCTTCCAGATCCAGCCGATCCATGCCGGTCGCCGTCGATCGCAGCAGGGCGATGGCGATCTTCCACGGCTGGGTGAACACGCGCGGATCCTCGACGGTCTGCTCGTAGTGCAGCGTGTTGGCGTCCACGAAGGAGAGGCGCTCCGTCAGCGTCACGTCTGGGCTGACAAAGGTGCCGATGTGGTCGAACCACACCTTGTCCACATTGTTCGTGGTCTCGATCACCAGCGTGTGACCGTCCCACCGCGCCCGCGACTCGCCCTGCCAGAGTCTGACGCTGGGCGCCAGACGCCGTGGCCCGCTGCCGATCGGGATGATGCGGTAGGTGTGGAGCCGCTCCATCGAGAAGATGATCTGGTGCGGCTGCTGGATGATGCGATGGCCCGTGACGGAGACAGGGGAATAGACCCAGCGCTGCGCGCCCACCGGTAGGCACGCCGCGGTCGGCGAGATGTACTCCTGCTCGTTCGCCTTTCTGATCTTCATGGCCCAGGGCTGGTAGGGAATCCGGCCACCCGGCGGGTCGACGATCAGGCTCTTGGAGGCGGCGAAACCGCCGTATTGGCCGGGCACGATTTCCTCGATATCCTGGGCACTCCGCGTTGGGCCCCACAGGCCGTTGAAGTCCGGCTTCCCGTCCGGGGTAAGGGGCGGCTTGAACGTCGCGATCCTCTCCAGGGCGCACCGGTGGAAGTCGGCGAAGTCCCTGACATTGGGACACGCACGCTCGACCACCGGCGCACGTCCCCCCTGTCCCTGAATGGCGACGCTCGTGGCGATCAGCAACAGGTACCCGGCAAAGGAGCCGCCGATCAGGCGGCTGGGCGCTTTCGTCATGAGGACCTCAGGGTGGCGGCGCGCCGGTGCCGGACGTGCCTGCGAACAGGCTGCGGCCGTCCGCGAGCTTGACGCTCTGCGCGTTGGCGGTGTGGGAGCCGTCCTTGGCGAGGAAACCTTCAACCGTCACGACCGCGCCTGCGGGCAGATCCTTCTGTCTCCAGCCGCGACGGTACAGCGAGCTGGGCAGGCCGAACTCGATCGCCCAGTTCGCCATCTTGCCGTCTGGTCCCGTCGCGTCGATATACAGCCAAGCGTGAGGATTCACCCACTTCATCATGGTGATGGTGCCGATGAGCGTGACCGGTTTCTTCGCATCGAACTCGGCGGAGAACGAATGGTGCGCCAGCAGCGGGGTCAGTGCCGCCACCAGGACGGCGCCCGTCATCAGCGCCGCTCGTACAGACAGTCGTGTGTTCATCAAGAGCCCCCCAGCGGCCTTCATGGTTCCCAGTATAGAGGCCTTTAACCCGCCGTGATCATTTCGCCAAGGGATCGGGGCGCATCTGGAAATGCAGCGCCTTGGGCCTGGTGCCACGGCCGCCCTCGATGTGCCACGTGGCCTGCGCCCCGTAGGTGGCCCACAGTCCCCTGCCCTTCCAACCGGTCTTCGGATCGTCGATGCGGCCGTCCATGCCGCGGCTGTGGAACCCCATCGGGTACGGGACGCGCATCGTAAGGAACTCTCCATTCACGAGCGCCAGCAACGAGTCCGACCCGCTCCCGTTCAGCAGCGGCACGTTCGTGCCCAGCCCCAGCGTGTCGAACTGGTCCACCCAGTTGTAGTAGAACGAGTCCGCGCTGCCGGCGTCGGTCACACCCTTGAAGTTCGGCCCTGGAGCCTGGTACAGCGTCCAGCCTTCCGGGCAGTGCTGTCCGGTCGCCGCCTCCATGCCGTTGAGCGGTGCCTTGCACTTGCGGCGGTCGAAGCTCCCCAGGTGGCCGCTGCCCGTGAGGCTCACCCAGACGACGCCGTTGCGGTCGATATCGATGCCATGCGGGAGGTACGCCGATGTCTTCGACTTCGGGTGGTTGAACGGGGGCTGATAGTACTCGGTGAGCGCCGTCGTCGCCGGCGTGGGCCCGGGCGTCACGCGCAGGATGCTGCCCGGCGTCGCCATCTCGGCAAGCCAGATCGAGCCATCCGTTGGGCTCGGGATCACGGCGTACAGGAACGCCGTCTGGAGCGTCTTATCCCTCGCGGGATCGGCGGGCTCGTTGCCCTTGACCGGATCCGGGTCCTGCTTCCCGTTGCGGTTCACGTCAAGGACGAGCGGAACGCGGCCGCCGGGCTCAGGGCCCTCTCTGGCGGCGTCCCACACCTTTGTCTTGAAATACGCGACCGGAGAGTTCGACCAGAGGGTCTCTGCTTCGTCGTACCCGAACTGCAGGTGGTGCGTTGCCTCGCAACCACCGGCAATCTTCCACTGCTTCGTCTTCGGGTCGTACACCCGGCAGCCGCCGCGCGCGGTCGTCCAGACCCGGCCTTGCGAATCCATCATCGGATTGTGCGCGACGACCTTGGGCGACCAGAGGATCTCCGCGCCCCACACGGGCGACGGATTCGGCATCGTCTGCGCGACCGCTGACTGGGCCTTCGCGTCGTGGAGCGGTACCGCGATCCGCGTCGACTCGTGGCGAATAGGGTCGAGGATCGTCAGCCAGTCCCCGCTGAGCTCCTGGACGCCGTAGATCGGCCCGTTGGCGTTGAGGGTGGGCGTGCGCTTGTCGGTTGCGATCGCGTCGTGAACGAAACTCTTCTCGTCCGCCCAATCCCACATCGTCACGACGACGCTTCGCTCCCGACCCCGGGGCCTGGGCGGCACCTGCGGCAACTCTCCCTTGGCGATGCGGTCGCTCCAGTCGGCGAAGATCGTGAGGGCACGCTGCTCGCCCAGGACCTTGACCCTGCCCAGCATGCTGGAGCCGCTCTGGCCGACGTTGACCCGGTGGCGCCAGGCGTCGACCGACGATGCGAACGTGCCGAGCGACGGAGAGATCCGCCTCGTGAAACTGTTCCCCATCTGGTGGCACTGCGTGCACGCAAAGGTCATCTTCGCGTCGCCGATCCACTGCTGCTGCGATTTCTGGTTTTCGGGAATGCCGTTGCCTGCCGCGCCGGTTCCCGGGAAGTCGCTCTTCGGCGGCGGCTGCATGAGGGCGTACCAGTAATTCGCCGGATAGTACTCCGCGGCCGCTTTCGCGTCTGGCGCCGGGACGGCGATCAGGTTCAGGACGCGACCCGGCGCCGCCTGCGTTTTCGGCGAATCGACGAGCCCGTAGCCGCGTACCCAGATGCTGTAGTTCGCCGTGGGCAGATCGGGGAGCAGGTACCGGCCGCGATCGTCGGTGACGACGATCCTGGCGAACTTCGTCGGCAGATCCGTCGTCTCCGCGATCACCCACACGCCGGCCTCCGGCCCCTTCGCACCCGTCACGACGCCGCCGATGTCATCCGGGTCGACGCGCACCGCACTCGCGTTCTGGCGTGCCCCCAGGACCGCCATCGACAGTGCGGCACAGAAGCCCACTCCGGCTGCGACGCCGCCGAGACGAAGAACCGATCGAATCAGTGCCATGCACACCTCGTACATGCTCATTGCGGAGCCCGGCAGGAAATCGCGTGCGCCGTCAGTCGAGAAGTTCCACCCTCAGCATCCTCGCGTTGCGGGTATTGGCCATCCAGAGCGTCACCCGATTCGTCGACGGATCATGGACGATTTCCTTCGAATCGAAGTCCGTCGGAATCACATACTCGATGACCTCGCCCGTCTTCGGATCCAGCCGCATCAGCCGCTCGGACATGTTGCTCGTCGCATAGACGTAACCGTTCCTGTCCGGCGCCGAGGCCGCGTAGGGCGTCGTGTACTTGTGCGGCACGGGCCATTCCCTGATCTGCTCAGTGCGCGTATCGAACATGCCGATCCGATCGCCGGTGTACTCGGCGAACCAGAGGCGGTCCTGCGGGTCCATCTTCCCACGGCGCGGCGATGCCCCCCGCGTCGGCGTCGGGAAGAACTTTGTCACGCCGGTGACCACGTCGATGCCGACGATGTACGAGCCGAGCCAGTCGAAGGCGTAGACGTTCCC
>JBKKBS010000486.1:0-5007 GCA_046713815.1 Tepidiformaceae bacterium | reverse complement strand
TGAAGCGCACGGCTCTGAGCTGGGCGCCGTGGGCGGTCGCCTTCCCACTCATCCCGGTATGGGTTTACACATCGGCGGACGCCTGGGATGCGCTGCTCTGGTGGGTCTTTCCGCTTGGTGCGCTCCTTGCCGCGGCCCTCTATTTCGCCAACCAGGCGCCGGGCGCGGCGGCTGAACGGGAGCTGGGCGTCCACGGGCTCGCGCAGTCGTTGGGTGAGCGGCGGTCGTTCGCGGTGGCCGTGGGGCTCTACGGGATCGTCTGCTCGATTGCCGTGATCGTCCTGCTCGTGGTCGCGCAAGAGCAGGCCTTCGTCGCGGCGGCGGGGGGTGGGATCAGCTTCCTCCTGCTTCCGCGGGCACGCAGGTTCTTCGGCAGGGACGGTGTGTTCGGCGTGCTCGCGGCGGGGTCAGCCACGCTGGCGCTCGTGTTCCTATCCGCGGCATAGCGTTGCGTGCGGATGGCTGGCAGCTGCCAGCCCCTACTGTCGACGGCGGCTGCGCCACCTGCCCGGGTTACTCCTTCCACGGGATCGCGGCGGCGAGACGGAGGAAGTCGGCGTGGACTCCGGGCGTGGCACAGATCACCGATTCGCTGAATATCGTCGCCGGCGAGCCGTCGCGCTGCGTGGCCACGCCGCCCGCTTCCGTGACGAGCAAGAGGCCCCCGGCAATGTCCCACGGCTTGAGGTCGAGGTGGACGTAGATGTCCCAGCGCCCGGCAGCCACGAACGCGGGACCGAGCACGGCGGAGCCCGTGATGCGCAACGACTGCATGCGCGGCCACAGCGCGACGATGGTCGCGAGCTGACGGGCGCCGCGCGCGTCGTTGTAGCCCATGTCGAACGCGACCACGGCGTCAGCCACCGTTGCAACCTCGGAGACGCGGGATTCGACGCCGTTGAGGCGGCATCCTTCGCCCTTCACGGCAACGAACTCGTCGCCCGTCACGGGATGCAGCGACAGCGCCAGCACGGGCTCACTATCGTGGCAGAGGGCCAGCCCGAAGCCGAAGTGGGGGATACCGCGGGAGAAGTTCTTCGTGCCGTCGATGGGGTCCACGACCCACATCCAGCCGTCCGCGCGTGTCGAGGCGGCGGTCTCCTCCGCGAGGAGCGCGTGCTCCGGAAATTCGCGCGCGAGGATCGATTTCACGGCGTGCTCGACGGCGAAGTCCGCGTCCGTGACAACGTTCCCGCGGCCCTTTGTTTCCCTGACGGTGATGCTCCCGAAGGCGCCCATGGCGATACGCCTCGCCTCGCCCGCGCATTCACGCGCGACATCGAGAGCCGCTCGACCCGACACGCCGACGGGGAGTTCCATGGGCCTACGTTCCTTTCGCATGGTCCCGAAGGTCGCGCGCGGTGATTACGTGGTCGTCCGTCCAGCGGTCCTCGACGAGCAGGTTGGCGAGCGGGATGCGGTCCTGTAGGGCGCTCTCGCGCTGGTGGAGGTCGTCGGGAAGCGTCGCGGCAACTCCGGGGTAACCGACGGCGACGACAACCAGGATGCAGAGGTCGGTAGGTGTGGCGAAGGCTGCCCGCGCCGCGGGCTCGTCGAAGTTCGCCATCGGATGCGCGATGAGGCCAAGGTCGGTGGCCTGCGCCATCAGGTGCGCCGTCGCGATGCCCGCGTGGAAGGCCCAGTACTCGCGTAAGGTGCCATCGCTGTTCGCCACCGCGCCACCATGCGAGGGCAGTGCGGCAATCGCGACGAGCAGTGGCGCGGCGGGCGCCCATGTGCGGTTACCTTCGGAGAGCGCGTCGATGACAGCGGCACGCGTGTCCCCGGAGCACGCGAGGAGCAGGCGCACGGGCTGGGTGTTGCCGTGGCTTGGCGCGACCGAGACGGCCTGCCAGAGGAGGTGTTGCAGATCCTCTGGCACGGGGCGGGGATCGAAGGCGCGTCGCGCGCGACGGTTGGCCAGCGCGGGAAGGAGCTCGGGCATCGCGCTATGATGTCACCCCGGCTCGCCGCGGGCGATAGACTTGGAGCCGTGACTGTGTTCGTGGGCATCGACTTGGCCTGGAGCAACAACAATGCTTCGGGGATATGCGTGCTCTTGTCCGCGAGCGATGGACTGAGGTGCGACCAGCTCTGGGCCGAGCGAGCTTCCACGCCCGCGCTTGCGCTCCAGTGCACTGATTACGGGAGTGACGTGATCGTCGCGGTGGATGCTCCTCTCCTCGCTACAAACCAAGGGAGTCGTCGCAGGTGTGAGGTGCAGTTGGGCGAGGTGTTCCAGTCACGCAACGCCGGTGCGCACTCCTTCAACCTGAATAAGGCGAATGGGCTGAGAGAGGCCAATGATTCGCGTCCAGCGACTCCGCAGAGGGCCGGATTGGACCTTGGCATCGCCCTAGAGTCGGAAGGGTTCAGTCTGGATCCTTGGGCTATCTCGCGCAGGTGCGGCGGAAAGCATGTGTTCGAGGCGTTCCCTCACCCAGCTCATGTGGTCTTCTTTGGGTTGGACAAGTCGATTCCGTACAAGTCTCGGAAGGGCCGAGACCAGGACTTCCGGCGGGGACACTTCGCCTTTTACCAGGACTGCGTACGCGCCTTCCTATCGTGCCACGCACCTGAGCTGTTGTACGACACTCGCGTAGCCGAGGTACTGTCGCCCTCTCAGCTCGCACCGGGTCGACATCCCTCCAAGTCCCTGGAGGATAGGGTTGACGCACTTAGCTGCGCGCTGATCGCAGCGATGGCCTGGCGTTGTGGACTATCAGAAGCCGACATTTTTGGCGAACGAGGGACCGGCCACATCGTTGTCCCGGGCCTATCCCGCGACCCGCGGTTCACCGGGCCCGCAGTCACCGTTGCTGTACAATGATGCTATGACCATCCTCGCGCTCGAGCACATTGTGGCGACGCCAGAGACGATGCACGGCGCGCCACGCATCGATGGGCACCGCGTCCGCGTGTCTGATATCGCGGTCATGCACGTCCACCAGGGTGAGTCGGTCGAACAGATCGCCGAGAGCTATCAGTTGGGTCTCGCGCAGATCCACGCCGCGCTCGCGTATTACTTCGACCACGAGGACGAGATCGAGCGCGAGATTCGACTGGACGACGAGATGATCGACGAGATCTTGCGCCGCGAACCATCGCGACTTCCTCGCTCACTCAATGGCAGATAATCCACGGTTTTTCCTCGACGAAAGCGTTGACGTGGCCGCCGCCGTCGGCATGCGTGCTCGCGGCCTGGCAGCGACCTCGGCGCGAGACGAAGGGCGCCTCGGACTCTCAGACGAGGCGCAGATCGCGTTCGCTCGCCAGCAGGGACTCGTGCTTGTGACCCAGGACCGCGATTTCGTCGACATGCACTGGGCAGGCGTCTCGCACGCCGGCATCGTGTACGCCTCGAAGCGCACCCAGATCGGGACGATCGTCGAGTGGCTCGTCGCGATCGCGGGCGTATACAGCGCCGATGAATTCGTGGAGCAACTCGAAACAGTGCGCCGGTCTTAGGCTACATGCGGTCGGGGGCGGACATGCCCATGAGTGCGAGCACGCGGGCGAGGGCGATCTTCGCGGCGAGCACCAGGCGGAGGCGCGCGCGCGTCAACTGGACGTCATCCGTGATGACCTTGAGCGACGAGTCGTTCTGCTGTTTGAAGGCGTCGTTGAAGGCGTGGAAGGCGGTCGCCAGCGACATGGCGTAATGCGGCAGCCCTTGCGGCTCGAAGTTCGTCGCGGCCGTCTCGATCACCTCTGGCAGGCCCATAACCGCGCGGATCAGCGCGAGTTCGTGTGCACCCGTAAGGCGCGAGACATCGCCGCCGTCCGCGGTGAGGCCCTGATCCGTGGCCCGCGCCAGGATGCTGGCCAGGCGGGCATGCGCGTACTGCACATAAAACACGGGGTTCTCGTTCGACTGCTTCACGGCGAGGTCGAGGTCGAAGTCCATCTGTGAGCCGGGGGACCGCAAGAGGAAGAAGAAACGCGCGGCATCGCTGCCGACCTCCTCCACCAGTTCGTCGAGCGTGATCAACTCGCCGCCGCGCTTGGAAAGCCGCACCACTTCCCCGCCGCGTTTCACCGTGACGAGCTGAAAAAGCAGGATGTGCAACCCGTCGCTGCTGCCCGTGACGGCGCGCGTCACCGTTTTCATGCGGCTGACGTGCCCATGATGGTCCGCGCCCCAGGCGTCGATCACGAGGTCGAAGCCGCGCTTCACGAATTTGTCGTAGTGGTAGGCGATATCGCTGCCAAAGTAGGTAGGGCGGCCGTCGGAGCGGACGACGACGTTGTCCTTATCCTCACCAAGCTCGCTGGACGTGAACCAGAGCGCGCCTTCCCGCTCGGCCAGATACCCCTTCTCGCGGAGGACGCTGATGGCCGTCTCATACGTGCCCTCGGGGTCATAGAGCGACTTCTCGCTGAACCAGTTGTCGTAGAGGACGCCAAAGTTGGCGAGTGTCTCCCGGACCTGGCGGACCATTGTCTGGATGCCGATCTCGGCCAGCATCGGAGGCGCCGGCTCGCCTGGCGGGCGCAGGAAAACGTCGCCGGATTCGTCGCGGATCGCCTGCGCAAGGTCGGCCATGTATGCGCCTGGGTAACCGTCACTGGGGATGTCGACCTCACGGCCGAAGAGCTGCTGGTAGCGGGCGTAGAGGGTCTCGCCAAAGGTGTCGGTCTGCGTGCCCGCGTCGTTGACGTAGTACTCCCGCTCCACCGCGTATCCGGCGGCGCCGAGGACGGAGGCGAGGGCGTCGCCGATCGCTGCGCCTCGGCCGTTGCCGACGTGGAGCGGGCCCGTCGGGTTGGCGCTCACGAATTCGACCTGGGCCTTCTTGCCCACTCCGAGCGAGAGGTCCGCAAACGCCTCACCCATGGCGATGACGTGCTCTACCTGCGATTGCAGGAACGGGACCGAAAGGCGGAAGTTGAGGAAGCCGGGCGGCGCCACGGTAGGAGGTTCGATGACCGCATCGGTCGCGACGCGCGCGGCGATCGCGTTCGCGATCTCAAGTGGCGGCTTCATCATCGCGCGCGAGAGGCGCA
>JBKKBS010000485.1:0-3143 GCA_046713815.1 Tepidiformaceae bacterium | reverse complement strand
ATTTACGCCCGCGATGCTGGGCGCGACACGCGACGCGCTGGAACGGGCAGCTGACGAGGGGCAGCGCTGCCTCTTGCTCACCGGTTCCGGACGAGGGTTCTCGGCCGGGATGGATCTCGCGAGCATCCAGGGCCAGTATGCCGACGGCGGCGGCCCAGACTTCACCATACTGCTCGCGGGCAACTTCCATCCCGTCGTGAAGGCGCTTGTCGACCTGCCGATGCCGACCGTGGCTGCCATCAACGGGGTGGCGGCGGGGGCGGGCATGTCGCTAACTCTCGTCTGCGACACGCGCATCGCCGCGGACGGCGCGCGCTTCGCCACGGCCTTCACGCGCATCGGCCTCGTCCCCGACAGCGGCATGGCGTACACGCTTCCCCGGCTGATCGGAACCGGGCGCGCGATGCAACTCATGGCCAGCGCCGAACCGGTCGATGCTCCCGCCGCGCTGGCGATGGGGCTGGTAGATCGCGTCGTGCCTGCGGCGGAGCTGGCTGACCAGGCGTTCGCGTTCGCCAAACAACTCGCCAGCGGCCCCACGCGGGCATACGTCCTCACGCGGCGGCTCGTGAACGAGGGCATGACGCTCTCGTTCGACCGACTGCTGGAACTGGAGGCGCGGCTCCAGGCGGAGGCGGGCGCTACAGCTGATCACAGGGGTGCGGTCGCCGCGTTCCTGCATAAGCAACCACCCACATTCTCCGGCAACTAGCAAAGGGAGGTTCAGATGACCACCGAGCAGGAACTCAAGGGCAAACAACTCTTCCACCAGGACCAGGACGCGAAGATGCTCGTCCGCCTCGCGGAGGAGACCGAGGACGCCGAGGGGAATGCCACCATTTCGCGCATTGGCCAGCGTACGCGCGAGTCTCAGTACTCCGCCGGCGAGATTACCGACCCCGACAACATTCCCGGCGACGAATACCGTGAGCACCTCATCAACCTGCTCACGCAAGAAGCGGACTCAGAACTCGCGGGCGCGCTCGGCTACGTGCCATGCATCAAGATGTCGCCGACGATTGAGGAATACCTTGCCACGTCGATGATGGTGAAGGACGAGTTCCGTCACGCGCGTGTTTGCTACAAGTTGCTCGAACACCTCGGCCAGGACTCCGACGCACGCATGAAGTTGTTCGACTTCACTCTGCGTGTGAACGACGACGATCTCGGCACGACGCGCGCGGGCGACGATAAACGTGTCAACATCTTCTACTACCCAATCAACGACTGGTTCGACTTCATCGCCTTCAACGTCTGCATGGATCGCGGCGCCGGCCATCAGCTCGAGGACGTGCTCATGTCGAGCTACCGGCCGTGGGCGCGGGTGATGGAAGGCATCTTCAAGGAAGAGATGTTCCACATCGCCCACGGGGACAACTGGATGAAGCGCCTTGCGGCCGACCAAGACTCGAAGCCCCAGATGCAAGCGGCGATCGACAAATGGTTCCCGCGGACGATGAACATCTTCGGACGCGCCAATTCGCCCAAGAACGTCATCTACCGGCGCCTGGGGCTGAAAGTGCGAGACAACCAGGAGGTGCGCGAGGCGTTCGCGGCCGAGCTGGGCAGCCGTCTGATCGAATTCGGCCTGCGCTTGCCCGACTGGGAGCCGGATTGGGGCAAGATTCCCGAAGAAGCGGTGTTTGCCGCCGGGTAGCTCATCGGGATCACCCCGCGCGGGAGCGGCACGCGGGCCGCCGGCCGTGTCCAACCCAGCCAGCGAAGGAACCAAACCATGCAGACCATGAACCCTCTCAACGTCCGGTCTTCGTCAAACATCAGCGACCTCGTGGATAGGCGTCCCGAGGTGCTGGAGGTGCTCGAGGAGTTCGGTATCAAGCTGGACCCGTGGACGATGATCGCGCTCAAGTGCACAGTTGAGGAACTCGCTGAATACAGCGCCGTTCGCTACCCGGACGAATTGCGCGACGCCATCCGCGCACGGATCGGTCCATTGCGTTAGCTGTGTGGTCACGGCCCCCCGGATGAATCCGGGACTGGACGGGTCGGGCGTGAGCGGAGGGGCCTTTACGGGGACTGCCGGCGCCCACGGCGGGTCGCCGCATGCGGGATCCGTCATTGCGAGCAAGCCGCAATGCGCGGCGGCTCGCCGGTTCCTCACACGAAAGCCGCGCGCCGCTAACCTCGCAGCAGTACGTGCCTCGATCGGAGGCCAAAGGGAAATAGAAAGATGTTTCTCGCGGATTGGATCGGCGGTTCCTGGCAAGCCACGGCGACACTCGTCGCGGGCACATTTGTGGTGTACATCGGGGCGTTGTGGCTGACCCTGATCTTCTGGGCGTATCGCGATGCGCGGCGGAGATCGCGGAGCGCTACGTTCCAGGCGGCGGCCGTGGCCCTCGTCGCGTTCTTCTTCGTACCGGGGCTCTGGCTCTACCTGTTGATGCGCCCCCGCCTGACCCTGTCGCAGCAATATGCGGCCGCGCTCGAGGAAGAGGCGCTGCTCGAAGAGTTGGATGAGATCATGAACTGCCCGGGCTGCAACCGGCGCGTGCGCGAAGAGTATCTCCTGTGTCCGTCGTGCCTGGCTGAACTAAAGACGCCCTGTGAGCGGTGCGAGAAGCCTCTGGCGCACGCATGGCAGGCCTGTCCGTTCTGCGGCAAGCGCCGGCGCGAAGCCGCTGGTGCCAGCCCGCGAGTTGCGGTCGTTGGCGCGGATTCCGCGCAGCGTCAGCCGGACGAGTTCCCCGCGTTGACGCCGATGCCTGCCGAGATGCCCGCGAGTGGAGCGGCGGCAGGGTAACCGCTGATCGTCCGTGGCTCACGAAACCGGTAGACTACCGCTTCCAGTCTGCTGAGGAGGCGATGGACGTTTGCGATACGGCGCCATGGTACTGGGGCGGCTCCATCAACCTTCCCGGAGTGAACAGGTGGTCGCATTCATCGTGCGCTGGGCGATCCTCGGCGTGGCCGTCTGGGTGGCGGCGGCGCTGGTCGATGGCATTCACCTAGATGGCTGGCAAAGCACGATCCTGGTGGCGCTCATCCTTGGCCTGCTCAACGCCGCGATCAAGCCGTTCCTCTTCTTCATTTCGTTGCCCCTGACAGTCGTGACCTTCGGCCTCTTTCTGATCGTGCTCAACGCCATCATGCTCTGGCTGACCGACTGGATCGCCGACCAA
>JBKKBS010000484.1:0-4052 GCA_046713815.1 Tepidiformaceae bacterium | reverse complement strand
AGCGAATCCAGCGCCTCGTCCGACCAGTCAAGCTCCATCCGAAAACTTGGCCTGGAATCGCCTTAATACCTCTGCATGGGGGACTGTCTGTCCCAGGCGGGACTGTCCGCGTCCACGCTCGATGCTGGCCCGTTGTTCCGGTGTCAGTGGCTCAAACTCAATCCCACCACCCGACCCGAGCCAATTCCAGAGCTTCTCGGCATCCTCATCGGATAGACATTCGACGTACTCGAGGAGAGCTTCTCTCGGCTTCATGGGTCGATCATACCAAAACCTGCCCGCCACTGGTTCTCGCCCGGCCGCCTTCACCGTCCGTACACTCGAATCAGTGCCGGCTAGCGAGACGGCCACTGCCCGATATGCACGGACAGCGAACGACGTACGATCATGGCGTTGGCCCGCGTCTAGGGAGAGGCGCCAACTTCTCGTCTGCCTACTCGCATCACGCGCGCGTGGCGCGGGAGCGCAATTGGCCGACCGTGGCGGCGAGGCCCCGCCGTGCGGCCTCTACTTCGTCGGCTACGCCCGTGCGGCCCGCCGCCCGGAGCGTGGCGGAGAGCCCCGCGAGCGACGTATCGAGCCGCCGCGAGAGCACATGGTCGCCCAGAGCCGGTAGCAGGCGCCGCGTCGCCTCCTCCATGCGCGCCTGGCAATCGGATGGCATCCGGGAATAAAGGCCCGTGAACGTCTCGGCGAGCGTCGCGAACTGCTGGGCCTGCATTGACTCCGAGGACACCACGCCGAGCTCCTCGAACGCCTCAAAGACCTCTTCCATGAGCGTGTCCGGGTAGCTCACAGGGCTGTCCGGGGAGCGTTCCAACGCGTGGTCGTCGCTGACCAGCCGCGCGAGGATGTCGCGCAGCGAGTGGCTCACGCGGATGCCCGGGGACGGGCTCTGCTTCGAGGTGGAGATCGAGGTCCAGGCGATAGCCATGAGCTGTTCGATCCCGAAGCTTGGGTCGAAATCGATCGAGCGGTCATCCGCCAGGTCGATCGAGCGCTGCACTTCCGTGCTCAAGTGCTCGGCCGTTTCGTCGCTGGCGCAATAAATACGGGCCACGCTATCGCCATGAGCGACGTATCCCCCGATAGGCTGGAGGAGGTCCACCTCCACACGCTCCCCCGCGCCTTCTATCGCTCGCAAGACGCGCCCGAGGTTCACGTCGACGATGTATCCATCGGTCCCGGAGAGCACGTCCGTGCATTGCTCGCCCTTGCGGTCGCGCGGTGCGCTTGTCTCCCGCACGAGATCCGCCTGGCTCGAGCGGGCGCTGAGCGTGAGGTCATGGATGCCCTGCACGATGACGGCCGGGCGCATCTGGTACAGCGTTGAGTAGACCAATACGACGATGAGGCAGAGCCCAACGATCGTCGCCGCCAGCGCAACCGTGGCGCCGAAGATGGGATTGTGCTCGGGACTTACGGTGGCCAGCGTGATCAGGGCGAAGACCGACACGCCGGCGAAGAAGCCGAAGAATGCCTGGTTCAACTTGCGGCGCAGGAATTGGTCCAGCACTTCCTGCGTCATCGCCGAGGCGGCCTGTTGGGCCGCCAACAAGAGCACGGAGAACGTGATGGACGAGACCGTTATGAGACTCGTGGCGACCGTGGTGAGGACGCCACGAGTCGCTTCCTCGTCCTGGAAGAGGCGGCGGCCGAGGAACTCCTGTAGCCCGTCGGCCCACCCGGATTGGGGACGATCGAGCAGATACGTAACGGCCGACAGCACGACGAAGGCGACGAGAATGATCGTTGGCAGGCGCAGAAACTCCCGCCACCCGCGCCGCAGTCCGCCAATCGTCTGCGCGATCGTCGAGGGGTCGAGGGCGCCGTTCGACATGCGCTGGGGGCGCCGCCGGTCATCCCCGTGCCTGGTCCGTCGAAGTCCGTGGTCAGCCACTGGCGCCCCCTTCGCCCGAGCATGCGACGCGGTTGCTCGCATGGGAGTCAGTCGGACACGGCGGATGCTAACTACTTCCTTGCAAATGCCTGTCTGGGCGCGTCGTGCCCACAAAGGTGCCCGTCCGTAGACTTCCCCGGTGGTAGAGGCGCGCACCGTTCGCACGACCGCGGTCCAGCGGCGCCTGTCGGGCGTGTTTTACGGATGGTGGATCGTGGCGGCGGGGGCGGGCATCCAACTCCTCCAGAGTTCGCTGCTTGGCCAGGCCTACGGCGCCTACGTTGTCCTGTTGCGCGACGATTTCGGCTGGAGCAAGACCGCGCTGGCGGCCGCCTCATCGTTGCGCGAAGCGGAGAGTGGCATCACAAGTCCCGTCCAGGGCTGGCTCCTCGACCGCTTCGGGCCGCGTCGCGTGGCGCGCGTTGGCGTCATCATCTTCGCCGCCGGGTTCATGCTCTTTAGCCAGGTAGACTCCCTCCTCACCTTCTATCTCGCATTTTTCGTGATGTCCATCGGGGCAAGCCTCATGGGCTGGCTGACCGTGACCTTCACGGCCGTGCAGTGGTTCGAACGCAAGCGCTCGACCGCGATCGCCCTCACGACCACCGGCTTCGCCGCGGGCGGCATGCTCGTGCCGCTCACGGCCTTTGTGCTGGAAAGCATCGGCTGGCGCGAGACGGCGTTCCTCTCCGGCGTGGTTATCCTCATCGTGGGTCTTCCATTGACGCAGGTGCTCCGCTCGAGCCCCGAGGAGATGGGCCTGCGCCCGGATGGCGACCTCGCGCCAGATGCCGCTCCGGAACGCTCACACCTCGTCCCGCACGTCGAACAGCCGATACGCATGGACTTCACGCTCGGCGAGGCGATGCATACGCCCTCGTTCTGGTGGATATCGCTCGGCCACGCCTCGGCGCTGTTCGTTGTGTCCTCGATGGGCGTGCACCTCGTCTCACATCTCAAGGAAAGCCAGGGCTATTCACTCCGTCAGGCCTCGGGAGTGGTGTTCCTGCTTACGAGCCTCTTTTTCATCGGCACGATTAGTGGAGGAATTGTCGGCGACCGCGTGAACAAACGCGTGCTGCTGGTGTGTTGCATGGCCATGCACGCGACCGGGCTCGTAATCCTCTCGCACGCGACGAACCTCTGGATGGTGTTGGCCTTCGTGGTGTTGCACGGCACCGCGTGGGGCTGGCGCGGCCCGCAGATGGCCGCCATCCGCGCCGATTACTTCGGGCGCGCCTCGTTCGGGAAGATCCTCGGCGTTTCGAATATGGTGATCATCGTGGGCACGATCTCTGGCCCGGTCATCGCGGGCCTGCTTTACGACCAGACCGGCAACTACCGCCTGGGCTTCGACATCCTCGCCGCGATCGCCCTCTGCGGCTCTATCTTCTTCGTCCTCGCCCGCCGCCCGGATCCACCCCCGCGCCTGCTGTGAGCCGCGCAGACCAAATGGAGCCCGAAGCGTAAGCGAGGCTATCCCCGCGCCGATTTCGCCTGCGCGATTTAAGTCCGCGGTTTGGAGTCCGAGCCGGGCACCCGAGCGAGTTCCGCGCGCGTCTTTCCCCGTCGCTCCCGAAGCAGGCGGGTCACGAATATGTGGTTTTCGGGCCTCACGACGACGCCCAGCGCCCAATTCCCCCGGTCGGGATTCGACATCCAAAGGTTGAGGCGGTCGCCGTCCCATGTGAACTGCTCGATCCAGGCGTAGTCAACGTTCTCAGGGGTGCTGCGGTACGCCCAGTAGCCAAAGTCGGCGACAAGGGAGAACTCGTGGAGACGAATGACGCGAATCGGCCTCAGCCACCGGAACCCCGCAGCCCCGGCGGCGAGGGCTGCCGCCGCCAGCAATGGCTGTCCCCGGACGAGGGCCAATCCGCAAGCGATGATGGCAAGCGACGCTGCACCCCGGGCACGCCGGCGACGGTCGCGTTCGCGGGTACGTTCTTGACCACCACGCTGCCCGCGCCGATCTGAGAGTTCTCGCCCACTGCGATTGCACCGTTGCGACACCCAGCGCCTCCGCCCAACCAATGATCCCTTGAGGCTACGCTTCGGGGGCCGGCGCGCGCGTGGGACGCGTCGACTCCACCCATATCATCGCGCCCACGAGGCAGGCGATGGCTAGCCCCAGGCTCACACCGCCGAGGAT
>JBKKBS010000483.1:0-20284 GCA_046713815.1 Tepidiformaceae bacterium | reverse complement strand
TCTTCACGCCCGCGGCCGACGATGCGCGGCGCCCGGTGATGGTGTTCATCCACGGTGGCGCGTTCGTCATTGGTGCGGGCTCGCAGCCGATGTACAACGGTGCGCCGCTCGCCAAACGCGGCGACGTGGTCGTCGTCACGATCAACTACCGGCTCGGCGCGTTCGGCTTCCTGCGGCTCGCCGGGGCGACGGGCGTTGGCATCCCATCCACCGGCAACGAGGCTATCCTCGATCAGGTGGCGGCTCTCGAATGGGTGCGCGAGAACATCCACGCCTTCGGCGGCGACCCGGCGCATGTGACGGTCTTCGGCGAATCGGCGGGCGCGATCAGCATCGCGGCGCTGCTCACAACGCCACGGGCGAAGGGACTCTTCCGCGGAGCCATGCTTCAGAGCGGCTCCGCTAACCTCTGCACGCCACCCGAGGCGGCCGACGAGATCGGCGAGAAAGTGCTGGCGGACCTCGGCGTTCGCGCGCGCGAGGAACTACTCGCCCTCCCGGCGGCGCGCATCATGGAAGCCCAGAACCGGGCCACTCCGCGCACCGGAGGCGTGCCCTATGCGCCCGTATCCGACGATGAAACCATTGCCAGCGACCCTTTCGCAGCGATCCGCGAGGGTTCCGCGGCGGACGTGGATCTACTCGTCGGTACCAACCTTGACGAGATGAACCTCTTCCGTTTCATGGACCCGTCGATCGAGCAGCTCGACGAAGCGGGCACGCTCGCGCGCCTCACGGACGCCTTTGGCGGTGACGCGACGATGGCCGCAGCCGCCATCGCGAGCTACCAGGATGTGATCGCGGGCCGGGGTCAGCCATCTGGGTGGCCACGCACGTTTCTCGCCTTCCAGACCGACCAGGTCTTTCGCGCCCCGGCCATGCGGCTTGCTGAAGCCCAGGCCTCCCACCATCCGAACGTCTACACGTACCGCTTTGACTGGCCGAGCCCGACGCTTGGGGGCGTGCTTGGCGCCGCCCACGCGCTCGACCTGCCGTTCATCTTCGGCACGCTGGACGAGCCCGGCATCGGCATGCTCCTCGGCCCCATCAGCGACGAGATGCGGGCGCTCTCCGGGCAGATGATGGATGCGTGGCTGGCCTTCGCTCGCACCGGCAACCCGGGGACTGAGTCGCTGCCCCAGTGGCCACGTTATTCCCGCGCCGAACGGTCGACCATGCTCTTTAACCTCGAACCGTCCGTCGCCAACGCCCCCGAGGAATCGACGCGCGCGCTCTGGGACTGAGGAGAAACTCGCCTCATGTCTCCCTTTCGTAATGGTTATCCCGCAAACGTCACCGTGAGCGGGGGCCGTTCTTGGGCGATGGACGCGACGCGGCGATAGAGTCGTTCGTTCGCTATCAGCAGCTCATTCTGACGGTAGGCTGCCAGTGTCACCGGCAGTGCATCGAGCAGTGCAAGGCCGTGCTTGCGGGCAATATAGAATGCTCCCCGCATGAGCCCATGAGATGGTTCGATAGACAACATCTGGGAGCCGACGAAATCGTGAAAGGCTGCAGTGATGGAGTCGTACAATTCAGTGACGTACTGATCATCGAATGTGGATGTTGCGAGATATCCAGCCACTTCTTCCAGTAGCTGGATCAACGCTGGCTCAGTGACCAGCGCTCGCGATTGGAGTCCCATGAGTTCGCCGAGGACGCGTTCTGACATCGAGAACGGGTCCGGGTCGCGGAGCCACCAAAGGGCCAACGTGCTGTGATGGAGCGTGTAGCGAGCATTGATTTCGGTCAGTTCAGGTGCTCGCTAACTCACAATGTTCCGAGCGGACTCCTCCCGCTGCCGAATGAAGTCCCTCAATCGCGAGGCGACCCTGCGTGATTCGGCAAAACTCTCCAAGGCTTTTGCATGTGTTGCTGCTTCCGCCCCGAACTCGCTCTCAGGCCCGAAAGCCCAAAATCGCTCGACTTCTTTGTCGAATAGATCTGCCGGCCGGTGTGGCTTCGTTTGATCCTGATCGTCCATCGCACTCAGAATCGTACGGCGCGGGCGGGCCTGCTGACAAGGCTTTAACGCGCTCCGAGCGGCCTCGTTGCTGGACACGTAGACTCGTGAGCAATGGCTTACAAGTGGCGGGCGCTGGTCGCGGTCGCCTTCGGCACGTTCATGGCGACGATGGACTTCAGCATCGTCAACGTCGCGTTGCCCACGCTCTCGCGGGAGTTCGACCAGCCCGCGGATGTGGTCGTCTGGGCGACGCTCGCCTCCAGCCTCATGGTCACGGGGCTCACCCTCACGGCCGGGCGTGCGGGCGACCTCTATGGGCGGAAGCGCATCTACATCGCGGGCTGGGTCATCTTCACGGCCGGTATGGCCGCCGCGGGCTTCGCACAGAGCATCGAACAGCTCGTCGCCCTCCGCATCTTCCAGGCGATCGGCGTCTCGCTCGCCATCGCCAACGGCAATGCCATCGTCACCTCCGCCTTCCCGGACCACGAACGCGGGCGCGCGCTCGGGATCACGGGAGGCATCGTGGGCGCCGGGCTCATGTCAGGCCCCATCCTCGGCGGGCTCATCCTCGAAGCGTTCAGTTGGCAGGCGATTTTTTACCTGCGCGTACCCATCGGTCTGATCGCGATGGCGCTTGCCTTCCTGCTCATTCGGGACGAGGAGCGCATGCCCGAGAACGCCGGGCGGCGGATCGACATCCCCGGCGCGATCACGATTTTCCTCACATTGAGCGCTGCGCTGCTGGCGGTGAACCGTGGACGCGAGTGGGGTTGGGCGTCGCCACAGGTGCTCGGGCTGTTCGCCGTCTCTGCCCTCGCTCTAACGGCTTTCATACTGGTCGAGTCGCGCGTGAAGAGCCCCGTGCTCTCGCTCGGACTCTTTCGCGAGCGGCACTTCAGCGTCGGCGTCGGCAGCCTTGCCCTGAACTTCGTCGGTCAGTCGGCGGTCACGTTTTTGATGCCGTTCTATTTGATTAACGTGCGCGACTTTTCGACGGCGCAGACGGGACTCGTGATCGCGACGGTGCCCTGCATGATGCTCCTGCTTTCGCCCGTGAGCGGGTGGTCGAGTGACCGCTTCGGCTTTCGCCGCCAGCCGA
This sequence comes from Tepidiformaceae bacterium, assembly GCA_046713815.1. Classification (GTDB taxonomy): domain Bacteria; phylum Chloroflexota; class Dehalococcoidia; order Tepidiformales; family Tepidiformaceae; genus JBBDMZ01. Next base: position 17,216 of record JBKKBS010000483.1, on the reverse strand, counting down.
CGATAGGCATCGCGCTCGTCAGCATCGGGCTGCTCTCGTTGGCGTCGCTGGATGCGTCCACGCCGGTCGCCCTCATTGTGCTGCGCCTCGCGCTCATCGGCATCGGCACGTCCATCTTCATGTCCCCGAACTCGAGCCAGATCATGGGTGCGGTGCCGCGGGCCATGCTTGGGACCGCTTCGGCATCCGTCGCTACCGCGCGTAACGTTGGCAACGCCACGGGACTTGCGATCGGTAGCGCGGTCTTCACGGCCGTCGCCGCATCGAGCTCCGGCCTGCATGGCGTGCAGGTGGATGCGCTGCCCGTCGATGCGGTGCTCGATGGCATACGCGTTGCCTTCCTGGTCGCGGCCGCGACATCGAGCCTGGCGATCGTTGCGTCGATGCTACGTGGCAAGCGGCGGACGCTCGTCGTGTCGTCCGCGACGGCGGGCGCGCTGCCGCCGGGCGCACCCGGCACCGGCCGGATGGCGCCCCAGCGCCTATCCGGCGACGAATGAGTGCGAGTGGCGCGCGCATCAGTGACGCGCGCGTAAGCAAGCGGCACACGAGAGGCCGCCTTTTAATGACGATCATCTACATGAACCACGCACGCCCCCCTCCGCGCGCGGCAGGAACGTGGTACTCCGACGGCGGGTGGTACAAGCGACATCGCACGCTTGCTCACGCGCGCGTCACTGATACCGAGCGTCAGTCCGAAACGGGCTCCGCGCCGTCGGGTCGTGGGCCGCGACCGCCGCGTCCGCGGCGCCGTCGGGGTCGACCCGCGGCGCCTTCGCCCTCGGGCGACGGGACCGCATCGCTGCGTGGCTCGCTCTCGGGACGCTGCGGCCGGTCGCTCGCAGGCGGCGGCTGACTGCGCTGGAACGGACGGCCCTCGGGCAAGTCGGACGATGGCTCGGCGCGTGGTCCCCGTTGCTCTGGCGAATCGTCCGTACGCCCACCGCGGCCGCGCGGACGACGTCCGCGCTCTCGATCCTCCGGAGCGCTCGCGACCTCCGGCCGTGGCCGGTCGCCGCGGGCCGGTTCGACGCGCGATTGGGTCCGCTGCGAGGGGCGCGGTTCACGCGCGGGCACGATCTTGCGCAGCCCGCCGCCGGGCAGCCGGCCGCGGCCAGGTCCGGGTTCGGCGGTGATCCAGTCGGGCTCGATTTCGCCGCCCGCCTCCGCCGCGAGGTCAATCTCGTCCGCCTCCATGAGCCCCTGCTCGATCGCCTCCGCGCGGCTCATGCTGGGCGGCGGCGCGGCCGCCTTGCTGCTCGGGTCCCAGCGCACGACGGTGCCGAGGTCACGGTCGCTCACTTCGATGCGTTGTCCATCGACCCAGAGGGTGACCTGCCGGCGGAGGATGTTCACGGCGATGACCTTGCCTTCGCCCGTGGGCGTGCTACAGCGGTGCCCCACCTTCGGCAGCGTCTTGCGCATCTCCCGGTAGCCCTCTTCCTCGTACGACAGGCAGCACAGGAGGCGCCCGCAGAGGCCGCTGATCTTCTGCGGGTTGAGGGGCAAGTCCTGCTCCTTCGCCATGCGGATGGAAATCGCCGGGAAGGTCGTCAGCCAGCTCGAGCAGCAGAGTTCGCGCCCGCAGATGCCATAGCCGCCGGCGAGCTTCGCCCGGTCGCGCGAGCCGAGCTGGCGCATGTCGACCTTGGCATGGAAGCGGTCCGCCGAGCGGCGCACGAAGTCGCGGTAATCGACGCGATCCTCGCTGCTGAAGGAGAATGTCAGTCTTCGGCCGTCGAGGGTGAAGTCAGCGGCGTCGATGCGGCCGGGAAAGCCGGCATCGTGCGCGAGCGCCCTCGCTTCGGGGAGAAGGTCATCGGCCTTGCGGCGCAGTTCATCGGCGCGTTCGAGATCCGCCCCGGTGGCCAGCCGAAGGATGGGCTTGAGTTCTTCGCGGCCCATCTCGTTGACAACCACCTGGTCGGGAGAGATGACGACTTTTGCCACTTCCGGGCCGCGCACGCTCTCCACGATCACGTATTCGCCCACTTCGAGGCGCATGCCGGAGGCGTGGAAATAGAAGATCTTGCCGGCGTTTCGAAAGCGCACGCCAGCGACGCGCGGTGCATTGTCAGACATTGAGAGGGATCTCTTCCTACGATACGGGCAGTGTAGTCGCGCCCCCGCATATGCGCCCTTCGCCCCCGATAGGCTGCGCCGGTCAGGTGCGGCGCACGGTATGATGGCACCATGACGAACGACGAGATGGTCAGGCTCTGGGAAGAGCACATCGCCCACGAATTCGAGACGCACGACGCGGACGCCACGATCGCGACGATGGTGGATGACCCATATGTGAACCATATTCCCACGCTCGCGGGTGGCCGTGGGCGGGAGAACCTGCGCGCTTTTTACGCGTCCGACTTCATCCCCGTGCTTCCGCCGGACACGGCGATCACACCCGTGTCCCGAACCGTCGGAGAGGATCAGCTCGTGGACGAGATGATCTTCTCGTTTACGCACTCCACGGAGATCCCATGGATGCTGCCTGGCGTGCCTCCGACGGGGCAGCCCGTCACCGTGCCGCTTGTAGCTATCGTGCGCTTCCGCGACGGGAAGGTGGCCCACGAGCACATCTACTGGGACCAGGCCAGCGTCTTGAAGCAAGTCGGCCTGCTCACCGACCCGTCGCTCCCCGTCTGGGGCGCCGAACAGACGGCGAAGGTGCTGGACCCGGCGTACCAGCGGGGCTGATCGCTCAGGCGCTGTAGCGCTGGGCAAAATCGGCTTCGTCGAGCTGCGCGCCGTGGCGGCGTTCGCTGATCGCCAGCTCCATGCGCGTGAGCTGCGCAAGGCCGCGCCGCGTGTCGCTTGCCACGCGTGCCTTGTCCTGCCGCCGCAGCCGCATCTTAAACAGCCAGTAGACGAACTCGCGCCAGTCGTCGTAGGCGATGTTCTCCCGCAGCAGGGTTCCCGTCTCTTCGTAGAACTGGGCGAAGAGCTCCTCGCGCGGCTTCCCATAGACCCGCTCCAGCATGGTCTCGTCCACCCGCCTGTCCTGCCCCACCACGCGGTTGCGGTTTTCCTTGTGGATGTCTTCTTCGATCGCGAGTTGCAGCGCCTCTTCCACAAGCAGGCCGTAGAGGAAGTTCAGGTGCGCGCTGTGCTTGGCCGCGCCCAGGCGTTCGGCGAAATCGTCGTTGTCGATTTCCATCGGCCAGCGGTTAAAGAAGAGGAGCGCGTCACGCTCCCGGGGCGGCACCAGGTCGGGCATCTCATCCAGCAGGCGCTCGGCAAGGAGCAGCCAATCGAACGCTTCGCCGCCGATCAGGTAGCGATAATGCCGGTCGCCGATCGTCTCCTCCGGCACGCGCCAGCGGCCGACGGCGTCGAGCAGCGCCGAGAACCAGGGCTCGCCATCGTGCACCGCCTGGCGCATGCGGAAGATGGTCTCATCCGCGGCGGGGAGCATCGGCTCCTCGGCGGTTGCCTCTTCGGCGACTTCGGGCTCGGCCGACTGTGACATACGCATCCGATGATACCACTCGACGGAAAGGCGTTCGCGGAAAAGGACGAGGAGTGGATTTGTGTGTATTGATACTTGACGCTTACGTAAGCGTGGCCTTACGGTATGCCCATGGAAGCTGCCCTCCAGGCCATCGCCGAGCCCCGGCGCCGCCAGATCCTCCGCCTCGTCTGGAGCCAGGAGCTCCCCGCGGGCGAGATCGCCGGTCACTTCGATGTCACGCGCCCCGCGATCTCGCAGCACCTGCGCGTCCTCAAGGAGGCTGGCCTCGTGAGCGAACGACGCGACGGTACCCGCCGCCTGTACCGTGCCCGCCCGCAGGGGCTGGAAGAACTCCGCGCCTTTTTCGAAGGCTTCTGGGACGACAGCCTCGAACGCCTCAAGCGCACCGCCGAGCGTGAACAAGAAAGGAAAGATCGCAATGCAGGCAACCCAAACTGACGTCATCGAGCGCACCATCTACATTGCCGCGGAACCCGAGACCGTGTTCGCCTTCCTCACCGATGCCGCGAAGATCGTCGAGTGGATGGGCCGCAAGGCGACGATCGATGCCCGGCCCGGCGGGATCATGCGCGTCGACTACGACGGATTCGATATCGCCCGCGGCGAGTTCGTCGAGGTCGTGCTGAACTCTCGCGTCGTCTTCACCTGGGGGTGGGAGTCGCTGGCGGATGTCACGCGACCGGGCGCGAGCACCGTCGCTATTACTCTTTCGCCGGAATGGGAAGGGACGCGCCTCAACCTTGTGCACTCGGGCGTGTCGGGCATGGAGGGCAAGGGCTACGCCGAAGGCTGGGACATGTTCCTCGGGCGTCTCGCGGCAAGCGCCGCGGGCGGTGCGGTGGACAGTATGGTATCTACGCTCAGCGCCGGCCAGGAACTCGCCTCCCGCCTGAACACGCTGCTGTGCGCAGCCCGCGAGGCCATCGAAGCCGTGCCCGACGGGAAGTGGACCGCAACAACCAGTGAAGAGCGCCCCCTGAATGCTCTTGCCCGGCACCTTGTTGACCACATTGGGCTCGTCGCGTTCGCACAGGCCACGGCTGCGGGCAAGCGCGCTCCTCAGGCGGACGTCACGCTGGATATGCTCAAGGAGGCGAACGCCGTTCGCGACAAGGAGAACGCATCGGCAACGCGCGAGGCAGTCTTGGGCTCGCTGACGACGGACGGCCCGCGCGCGGTGGAGGTGGTCAAGGCCTTCACGGAGGCAGAGCTTGACGCGGCCCAGCCGATGGGATTCGCGAGCGGGCAGCCGGTGACCGTGCGGATGCTTATCGAGGGCCCGCTCTTGGGCCACATCGCCGAGCACCTCGCAAACATCCGAGAGGCCGCGAGTTAGTGCTCAGGACAGTAGTCCGGAGATTGCCGTCGCGCAGGATAACCTTGCGCTAACCGTCGAAGGCCCACTATCGCGAACACGGCGAAGGCTCAGCCGCACATTTGGAGGACGCACATGGCCAACCCAGTTTCCTGGTTCGAGATCCACGGCAAGGATGGCGCGAAGCTGTCCGACTTCTACACGAAGCTCTTCGGCTGGAAGGTCGACAGCAACAACCCGATGAACTACGGCATGGTCGACACCGGCGCGGGTGACGGCGCAATCGGCGGAGGGATCAGCGGCGGCGACGACAGCCCGTGGGTCACCGTGTACGTGGCCGTCCCCGACATCGATGCCGCCGTGGCAACCGTCCCGACCCTGGGCGGCACGGTGGTCATGCCCCCGGACCAGATCCCGGACGGTCCGATCGTCGCGATCATCACTGACCCCGAGGGGAACCGCATCGGCCTCATGAAGGCGATGTAGCCTGGCCATCGACCGCCAACCGCCGCGCGTGGTTCAATCTCGCCAGGATGACTGACACGCTCGCGGGCAAGCTCATTCTCGCAACGCCGCTGCTGGAAGATGCCAACTTCCGCCGCACGGTCGTGCTGCTGCTGGCGCACGACGAGAACGGCGCCTTCGGCGTTGTCCTCAACCGGCCGCAGCCGGAGTTCCGCGTGGCCGAGCATATGCCCGCGTGGACGGAACACGCGGCCGCGCCGGGGACGGTCTTTGCGGGTGGCCCGATGGAACCGGCGATGGCGCTCGCCCTCGCGTCGGCGCGCCACGGCGCCAGGGGCGACGGCTTGAGGCCGATGGCCGCGGGCGTTGGTCTGCTCGACCTCACGCAGGATCCGGAAAGCATGGAAGTGCCGGTCGAGAGAATGCGTGTGTTCACTGGCTATGCGGGTTGGGGGGCGGGCCAGCTGGAGGCGGAGATCTCGCAGGACGCATGGTTCGTGGTCGACTCCCAGCCAGACGATGTCTTCACTTCCACGCCGGAATCGCTCTGGCGTGACGTCCTTTCGCGCCAGGGAAGCGACTTAAAGATGTACGCGTATTACCCCGACGACCCATCGGTGAACTGATGCCACAAGGAGGTTGCGGCCGTCCCTGGCGTCTGCGCGCGCACTCGCCATTTCGTAGTTTGTGACGCTCAAGCCGAACGGTCCGCAGTGGCGCTAATCGTCGGGGATGCTCATGGTTGGGAGCCGGAAGCCCGCCTCCGTGCCGCCGCCCTCGCGTGGCGTCAGCCATAGCTCTCCGCCAAGGCGCTCCACCAGCCGCCGGCAGACGGTAAGCCCGAGGCCAACGCCCGGGACGCCCGGCTCGTTCGGGTTCGCCCGGAAAAACGGTTCGAAGACTTCGGCCATCTGCGCGGGCGTGATACCACGGCCACGGTCGAGCACGCGCACTTCCACCTTACCTCGGCGCAGCGCCGCTTCTACCTCGATGGGCAATCCCGCGGGGCTGTACTTCTCGGCGTTCGTGATGAGGTTCTCCAGCACGCGGTCGAGCCAGCCGGCGGGGGAGAGCACGGGTGGGAGGCCGCCCGGCGCGTGCACTTCGATCGCCCGGTCCGGGTGGCGCTGGAGATGGACGGCCACGGTCGAGGCAATGATGTGCTGGACGAGGACCGGCTCGTCTCCCGTCTCGCGCTCGCTCCGGGCGAGCGTGAGCATGTTGGCGATGATCTCATCCAGCCGTCGGCTGTCGCGGTGGATGAGTGCCAACGCCTCCCGGCGGTCCGTCTCGTCAAGGTCGGCGTAGCGCTTGGAGAGGACGTCCGAGACGCCCATGACCGTCGTCAACGGGGTCCTTAGTTCATGCGAGACGAACCCGAAGAACTCGTCTTTGGCGGCGAGCGCCTGGCCCAGTTCGGCGAAGAGGCGCGCACGGTCGAGCACTGCCCCGAGGCGGCGGCCCAGCTCTTCCATGGTGGAGCAATCCTGCTCGGTGAAGTTCGGCCGGGCTCCCACCCGCGCCACACTGAGGGCGCCGTACGTCCGCCCGCCGGGAGACTGAAGGGGCACGGAGATGGAAGAGTTGGGGCGGATCGCCTGGATCACTTCTAATTGCTCGTCCGTCCGGCGGAACAGCAAGAGATCCGCCGGCATGCGCCGAAAAAACACGGACTCGCCGTTGAGGATCACGCCCGTGACGATGTCGTTGGGCTGGCTCAAGAGTGGCGGCGCCTCCGCGAGCACGCGTCCGTGATCGGCGTCGATCGCCTCGGAGTGGACTGCCACCTTGCGGATAATGGCCTCGCCCTCAAGCAGGTCGAGGGCACACCAGTCCGCGAAGGATGGCACCACCCTCGCGGCGGCGGCATTGACGGCGGAGCCGTAGTCCGGCGCCTCGGCGATGGCCTGCCCGGCATCGCTGAGGATGCGTAGCTGCTCGTTCCAGGCTTGCAGCTCCTCGCGGTTACGGACCTGGTCGTCGATGTCCATGGCCACCACAATCCAGCCGAGGGGGCGGTTGCCGGAATCCGCGAGGGGCTGCGCGCGCCAGTTCAGCCAGCGATACGCGCCGTCGGCCCTGCGCAGGCGAAACTCGATGTCGTAGGGGGTGCGGCTCTCCCGCGCGGCCTCGCTGGCCGCAAGGACGCGGTCGCCGTCCTCGCGATGAATCAGGCGCGCGACTGTATCGGGCGTCACCTCTTCGAGCGGGATGCCCGTGAACTCGGTCCAGCGCCGGTTTGCGAACGGTGGGATGCCGGCGTCTTCCGGCGCCGTAATCACGATCGCCGGGATCGATTCGGCCAGCAGGCGAAGGTCGGCGTTCAATTGCTCCAGCCGTTGCCGGGCGAGCACGCGCTCGTGTACATCGAGGCCCACGAACATCCATCCAAGCACACGGCCATCGGGTGTGATCGCGGGGCGAACCGTCGCATTCACCCAACGGAACTGCTTATCCGCTCGGCGCAGGCGGTAGTCCACGCTGTAGCCCTTTCGGGACTCCAGGCCGGCGCGGCGTTCCTCGGCGGTGGCGGCATCGTCTTCGGGGTGGATGGTGCGCAGTTGTTCCCAGTCCTGGGTGTGCTGCGCGTCGAGGCCCGTGAAAGCCGTCCATTGCTGGCTCACGAGCTGCGTCACGCCGCGCGGGTCGGTCATCACCACCATCGCTGGCGTCGCATCGATCAACGCCTTCAGCCGCGCCTCGCTCTCAACCAGCGATTCCCGGTCGCGCACGCGCTCGTCGATGTCGATCGCGGCCGAGGTCCAGGCGATTACCTCTCCGGCGGCGCCCAGCACCGGGCAGATCTTGAACGCCACCCAGCAGTACTCGCCGTTGCCGCGGCGGACGCGGTAGTCGATGTCGTAGCCTTCACCTGTCGCGAGGGCCCGCTGCCACGCGACGGCAGCGGCGGGCAGGTCGTCCGGGTGAATGTATCCACGTACGGCCCACCTCGGGCCCTCCTCCGCCACCAGTCCGGAGAAGTCTTCCCAGGCGCGGTTTGTGAAGACGGCGCGGCCGCCGCCGTCGGCCACGATCACCATCGCGGGCATGGCTTCCATCAGGGCGCGCAGCCGCGCCTCGTTCTCCCTGAGCGCGAATGCGGTGGCATGCTCGCCTGATACATCGGTGACGAGCGCGGCGACGGCGCCCTCGCCCGCGTCCGGCGATGGCAGCCGCGTGAGCGTGATACGCACCCAGGCATCATCGGCGCCGGGCCGCTGCAGCCTGATTTCGATGGGTGCCGCTTCGAGCCCTCCGGCCAGGCTTGTGAAGGCCGAGCCCAGGGCACCCTGGTCCTGCGCGTTCACCAGCGCGCTCAACTCGCCGGACAACAATTGCGCCTCGTCGCGCATCGTAATCTCGCGGAAGCGTGCGTTCACGAAGCGCAGCCGCCCGGCCCCATCCACCACGGCGACGCCGGCGCCAAGGGCCTGGACCAGTGCGCCCATGGGATCGATGGCGGGCGGCGGGATCGCCGAGGCCTGCGTCATGTCTGGTCCACGCTCCTGCGGATGCTACTTCGGCGGCCGGCGCCGGAAAGCCACCTCAGGTCGATCCTACGAGGGCGATCATAACAATCGCATCAAATCGAGCGATGCTACTTACCCGGACGCGGGTGACACGCATGTTGCACTGGAAGCCCGCTTCTTTCGCGTGCGCGGTTTCCGAACCAGAACGCGGACTCCACGCGTGGGCGGTTCACATCGCGCCCACGGAGGGGCTCCATGTCCGGGTGGGGTCAACCGCCCGGCAGCCAGCGTTCGGGTGTTAGCAGGAGCAAGACCATCTTCTCGTGCCCGCCCTTCGCCACCACCTGCTCCGCGCGATCGCGGCCGCGGTAGTGCGTGTGGAGGGCGAGCCGTTCGTCCGCAGTCACCGTCTCGGCCACGCGCACCGGACCTTCGGCGCTGACGTAGCGGAATGAGCCGTCGCGCTCATCCACGCAGAGCGTGGCCCGCCCCGTGCGCTCGATGTTGCGGTGCTTTTGTGAGCCGCGATCCGTGATGATCCGGAACGCTCCATCCTGGTACCGGAACCAGACCGGCACCGCGTGCGCGCTCCCGTCGCGGCCCGTGGTCGCGAGCACGGCCGTCCGCGGTTCACTGAGAAACGATTCCCGTTCGCTTGACTCCATCGGTCATCCCACCTCGATGCCTTCGGGCGCGAATGCTACAGGGACGGCGCGGGGATCGCCATCGGCAGCGACCGCCGATAGTGGGCTATGCGCGCCACGGCAAGATGTTAGAAACGCGCAGGAAAATTGCGCTGTCCACCAAATCTCCGCTAGAATCGCGCCCCGTTCCTGCTAGATTCGCAGGACGCGGGCATTGCCGTGGGAGCCGCATCGTGCGCACCTCGCGATTCCTCAAGACGCTTCCGCTGGCCGTCGCCATCGCCGGTCTCGCGGCGCTGCTTGCCGCCAGCTCCGGCGCGCGCGCCAGGGGCGCGGACGTCGATCACGGCGCGGATCGCGGCCTGCCGCCTGGAGCTGCCCTCGCCCACACCGCCGACACCCTCGTCGTCCGCTTCGCCGACGGCGTTTCGCCGGGGCAGGCGAAAAAGGTGCTCGATTCGCTCGACGCGAAGATCAAGAAGGAGCGCGGACGCTCGAAGCTCGTCACCGTCACTTTGCCTGTGGGCGCGGACCTCAACGCGGCCATCGAGACGCTGCGCGCCAGTGGCGTCGTTGACCTCGTGGGCTACGACTACATCGCGTCCGCATTCGATGGTCCCAACGACCCGGGCTACGACGCGCAATGGCATCTCCACAACACCACCGGCGGCATGTGGGCGGAAGCTGCCTGGGAGCTGGCGCCTTCGGCCGGAGCGGGCGTTACCGTGGCGGTGATCGACACCGGCGTCGCCTTCGAGACTCACGACAGCAGCGTCCTCCTGAGCGGCGTCCTGCTGTTCCCCCAACACTTCGGGCCAGCGCCAGACCTCGCCGGCGTGACGATCGTCGCGCCGTGGAACTTCATCAACAACAACGCTCACGCCAACGACGATAACGGCCACGGCACGCACGTTGCGGGCACGGTCCTCCAGGCGACGAATAACGGCCAGGGTGTGGCCGGCGTCGCGCACGGCGCGAACCTCATGCCCCTTAAAATCCTCGATTACTCCGGCAACGGCACCGCCGCCGACCTCATCGAGGCGATCTACTACGCCGTCGACAACGGCGCGGACGTGATCAACATGAGCCTCGGCTTCGGAGGCACCGGAGACCCGGATGCCTACGGCGAGGTCTGCTCGGAGATCCCCGGCCTCGGCGGCGCGCTCGACTACGCCTTTGGCAACAACGTCACGGTGGTTGCCGCGGCCGGCAACGAGGGCGCGACGAAGGTCGCCTGCCCGGCGGCCTCCCACAGCGTCATCTCCGTCGGCGCGCTGCGCTACGACGGTGCTTCGACCTTCTATTCAAATAGCGGATGGGCGCTCGACATCTCAGCCCCCGGCGGCGACCCGAACGTGGACCAGGACGGGAACGGCAGCAACGACGGCGTCCTCCAACAGTCGTTCTGCGTCGACTACTTTTCGCTGCTCATCGGCGGCGACTACACCGGCTTCTGCTCGGTACACATGTCGGGCACATCGATGGCGAGCCCGCATGTGGCCGGCGTGGCCGCCCTGCTGCTCGGCGAAAACGCCGCACTCACGCCGCTGCAGGTGCGTTACTTCCTTGAGACGACGGCCCGCGATCGCGGGCCTGCCGGCCGCGACGACAACTACGGCTGGGGCGCGCTCGATGCCTTCGCGGCGTTGGCCGCGCTACAGTCTGGCCCGCCACCGGAGATCACGCCCACGCCCACGCCACCGCCGCCCCCGGGAAACGGTCCGCCCGGCCCGACGGCGCTCACCGCGACGGGCACGAGTTCGAGCGCCGTCGCCCTTAGCTGGCAGGACAACGCCACGAACGAGACCGGGTACAAGGTCGAACGGCGCATCCCCGGCGGGAACTTCACACAGGTCGCGACGCTCGCGGTGAACGCCAGCTCATGGAACTCGCCGGGCCTTGCCGCCGGCACGACGTATGACTTTCGCGTGCGCGCCGCCGGGGCCAGCGCCGATTCCTATTTCTCGAACCTCGCCAGCGCGGCCACTTTCGGGCCGCCCTCCGCGCCTACGGGCCTCACGGCGACCACCCTCGCCCCAGACTCCGTGCGCCTGGCCTGGACCGACACATCCAGCTACGAGCAGGGTTTCCGCGTCGAGCGCTCGCTCGACGGCGCGACCTGGACGCTCACGGCAAACACGGCCGCGAACGCGACCGGCTACACCGTCCTCTCTCTCGTCCCCGCCACGAACTACCGCTTCCGAGTGCGTGCGTTCGAAGGAGCGAACTTCTCGGCCTGGTCGAACACGGCGAATGCGACCACGCAGCCACCGCCCGTCGCGCCCACCGGCCTCAGCGCTTCCGCCATCGGCGCCACCACGGTCGCGCTCGCCTGGGTCGACAACGCGACGACCGAGACCGCCTACCGCGTCGAGCGTTCGATTAATGGGACGACGTTCACCCTGATTGCGCAGATCGGCGCAAACCTCACGAGCTACAGCAACCTCTACCTCTCCGCGAACACGACGTACTACTATCGCGTGCGGGCGATGCAGGGCAACGTTTCTTCCGCTCTGTCGAACGTTGCCACCGCGACGACATTCCCGCCGCCCGCCGCGCCCACGGGCCTCACCGCTAGCGGCCTTTCCTACACGAGCATTCGCCTCGACTGGATCGACAACGCAGCCGGCGAGGGCGGGTATCGCATCGAACGCTCGCTCGATGGGGTGACATGGGCCCAGGTCACCCAGATCGCCGCGAACAGCTCGACCTGGACGAACTCCAGTCTCGCGGTTGGGGCCACATACTGGTATCGCGTGCGCGCCTATGAAGGCACGCTCAACGGCCCCTACTCGGCCAGTGTTTCGGGTGCGACGCTGCCGCCACCGGCCGCCCCCACGAACGTCGCGGCGACCGCGCTCGGCACGACTTCCATTCGCGTGACGTGGACGGATACCACTCCGAGCGAGAGCGGCTTCCGCATCGAGCGCTCGCTGGACGGCGTGGCGTGGGCGCAAACTGGCATCGTCGCGGCCAACGTCACAACCTACACAAACACGTCGCTCACGGCAGGGACGACCTACCAGTATCGCGTGCGCGCCTACGAAGGGAGCGTGAACGGCACGTTCTCGTCCGTCGTTTCGGCGACAACGTTCCCGCCACCCGCCGCGCCCACCAACCTCCTGGCGGAGCGCGTCAACGCCACCACCGTGCGCCTCACCTGGACGGACAACGCCACGAACGAAACGGGTTTCCGCGTCGAACGCTCGACGAACGGCACGACCTGGCTGCAGGTGGCCTACCTGGGCGCGAACGCGGTCACCTGGACGAACTTCTCTCTGACTACGGGCACGACCTACCACTACCGGGTGCGCGCCTACGAGGGCACGTCCGTATACTCCCCGTACACAAACACGGTCACCATTACGCCCTGACACGCGACTGCCACCGGGTCGCGCGCCAGGCGATCTGCACCTGCGGCGCCGGGCGTCGACGTTCAAAGTATGGAGCGGGGCGCTGATTTCCGGGTAGCCGTCGCCGTGCTCGCCGTCGTCCTCGCGATCGCTGCCGGCATCGTGGCAATCCGCGTGCACGCGGCCGGCGGATTGGGCGCGGCCCTGGAAGACGATCGCGGGCTCTCCGTGTTCCGCGACTGGTGGCGAGGCGATGACCGTTACGGGTATGCCGCCGAGGACTGCATTGACTACGCCGAGCGCCTGGTCGAAGGCCCTAACCCGTACGAAGACGAGATTTCGTCCACCGGCGAGAACTTCAGCGAGACGGTGGGCGGAAATGAGCGTGGTTGGTCGCTAAACATCAGCAAATACAGCGACGAACGGGCGGCAGCGCGCGCATTGGAGGGGCTGCACCTCCTGGACGAGGCCGGCGAGGCATGCTTCCCGGACGAGATCACGGTCGTGACCTTCCCTGGCGCCGTCAACGACGGATACGGTTCCGGGTACATCGACAGGTTCGAGGGCGAATGGGAGCAGTCGTTTTCCGCCGTATGGCGCCGGGGCGATGAGCTGGCCGGGATCGACTTCTGGAACTCCTCACGAGATGACGTCTCCTTGTGGGTGCGGGCCGAGTACGAACGAATCCGCGCGCGCGTGGATGTGGCCCCCTAGCAGACATCGCGAATCGGCTACACTGACACGACCATGGCAAACGAGGCCGGCAGCCACCCGTTCGCCATCGTCCGCCCGACCGAGCGGCCGAGCTGCTCGCGCTCCTGCGCACAGCGGACGAGGAGACGCAGTGACTACGGCGAGCGCTTCGCGGCCATCCACTCGCGGTAATCCACGAGCGCCTGGCGGATGACCGTGAGGGCCCGTTCGCGGCCTTCGAATGGGTCCACCTCCACCGTCTTCTCCTCGAGCACCTTGTAATCAATAAAGAAGCGCTCGATCTCCGCCATGAGGTGCGGGGGTGCGTGCTCCAGTTCGGTGATGTGGTTGTAGGCGGGGTCGTTTGCATGCACGGCGAGCACCTTGTCGTCCGCCTTGCCCTGGTCGCGCATATGCATCAGGCCGATGGGCCGCACGTACATGATCGTCAGGGGCACGACCGCCTCCTGGCCGAGCACGAGCACGTCGAGCGGGTCGTTGTCGTCGCACCAGGTGCGCGGGATGAAGCCGTAGTTCGCGGGGTAATGCACGGAGCTGTAGAGCACGCGGTCGAGTTTGAGGATGCCGCTCTCCTTTTCAAGCTCGTACTTGTTCTTGCTGCCGGCGGGGATCTCGATGACGGCGGGCAGCGCCGAGCCGATCGTCGCTTCGTCGACGCTGATGTCATGCCAGGGGTGGGTCATGCCCCACAGCGTAATGCCCGGCGGAGTCGAAAGTCGAAAGTGCTCAGTCCAAACGTGTGGCCGGGCTGCAGCGACAATCGAATCAGTTACGCGCGCGTAAGCAAGCGTTCGATTCGCTCCAGCGTGTGCCGTGGCCGCAGCGACACGGTCGCTGTCTCCGGACGACCGCGCTCGTGCGCTGCATCGTCCATTTGCGCGCGCGCGTCACTGCTGGCCCGCACGCGCAACTTGGACTGAGAACTCAGAACTTTGGACTTCGAGTGTCAACCAACCATTTGAATTGCAGTTCGTCCGGCCCACGCTCCCGCACATGACCACCCTCGCTGACATCCGTGCCCGCCTCCGCCTGGATCTTCACGACACCGACTCCGGCGCCTACCGCTGGATCGACGCTGCCCTCGATCGCCACATCGCGCACGCGCTCGAGGATCTCGGCCTCGCATCCCCACGCGAACTGAGCGCGACCCTCACGACCACGGCTGGCAGCCGGGAGCTGTCGTTGTCGTCGTCGACGGGACTGGTGGAGGTGGAGGCGGTCGAGTTCCCGGCGGGGGAGTTCCCGCCCGCATACGTGCGCTTCTCGCAGTGGGCGGGTGCGCTCCATCTGCACACGGACGACGCGCCGTCGGGCCAGGGCGCGAAACTCTGGTATCTCGCGCGGCACACGCTCGATAGCAGCGGCAGCACCGTGCCCGTACACCTGGAGGACGTGCTCCTGATGGGCTCGGCCGCGCACGCGCTGCTCGAGATCTCCGCCTTCAGCATCGACCGCCTGAACATCGGCGGCTCCGAGGTGAACGAGCTGTATGCCGCCGCCGGACGCGCACGCCTGACCGCCTTCCAGCAGCTCCTGCACCAGCACGGCCGCCGCAACCGCGTGCGCCCCCGTCGCGCATACCTCCCGGCCTGAAGTAGAGCCTGAGCGCCCGCAGCCCGTTGCCATGCGCCTGTAATCGACAGCGCCACACCGCTCCCATACCCTGTTCCCCCATGCCGCGGTTGCGGCGCGGGCCGGGGACGAGTTTGCAGAAGCTGCCGTTGCACCCAATCTGGTTGTCTTTTGTCGGCGTCTGTATCGCCGGGGCGGCGCTCATCGCGCTCTCCCTCTGGAGCCTCTGGGGCTATAAGCAGTCGGCGGACGATACGCTCGACTCGGTGCGGGCGAACACCCTCCTCGACTCGTTGCTGATCGAAACGCTGAGCGCGGAAACGGGACACCGCGGTTACGTGTTGACCGGCGAGGAGATCTTTCTCGATTTATACGAGAGCGGGGTGCGGACGGTAGCGGCGCAGCGTGAGCAGGTCGACGGCCTCCCGTTCGGGACCGCCGAAGGGCGGTCGTTGCTGACGGAAGTCGGACCGCTTATCGATGCCAAGCTCGCCAACATGGCGGCCACCGTGGAGCTCCGGCGCGCTGGCCGCGGCGATGAGGCGACGGCACGCATCGCCACAGGCGAAGGCAAGGCACTCATGGACGAGCTGCGTGCGAAGGTTGCCCGCCTCGACTCCCTGGAAACCGACGAGGTCGAAGCCGGGATTGACACGGCGGACCGCCGCGCAACCTTCGCCGCCCTCGGCCTCATCGCGCTCTCCGCCACCACGGCCTGGATCCTCTTCTGGGTCTATCGATCGATCCGGCGGCGCGGCGTGGAAGAGAGCCTGCGCGAAACGAACCGCACGAAGGACGAATTCCTCGGCCTCGTTTCCCACGAACTGCGCACGGCCACCACCGTGATTATTGGAAATGCGCGCCTCCTGGAGCGGGGCGACGATGTGTTGAGTGCGGAGGAGCGCGTGCAGTCGCACCGAGAGATCCGCGCCGAGGGCGAACGCATGCAGCAGATCGTGGAGAACATGCTCACGCTCTCACGTACAGCCGTGGACGATGCCCACAACACCGAACCGGTGCTCCTCGGACGCGTCATCGACGCGGCCGTCTCGCGCCATCGCGCCTACTTCCCTGGCAGTGCGATCGCCGTCCGAACGGCGCCACGCCTGCCGCCGGTCCTGGGCAACGCCAGCTACATCGATCAGGTGGTGCAGAATCTGCTCACGAACGCGCGTAAGTACGCCAGCGCGGTCGAGCCGATCGAGATCATCTCCGAGGCGGACGGCGCGCGCGTCACGGTCTCGGTGCTCGACCGTGGCCGGGGCATTGCCCCTGAGCGCCAGGAACAGATCTTCGAGCCCTTTGTGCGCCTTCCGTCCGCCACCACCGCGCGCGAGGGCGTGGGCCTTGGGCTCCCTGTCTGCCGCCGTTTGCTGCGCGCCCAGGGCGGCGACATCTCCGTGGCATCCCGCCCCGGCGGCGGCTCCGTCTTCACGTTTTGGCTGTCCGTCGCCCCGGATCCGGAAGGCGCTGGCGTCGACGACGGGTTCGCTGACGGCAACGAAGCCCCTGCCCCCACAGCCGAAGAAGCGGTCGTCTCTTCGTAGGCGCCGGCCCCGCACGAGTGGGCGCTTCTAGGCGGAACGCGCCTGCACGACGCGAAGATGGACCTCAACGCCCAACTCGTCCGCAAGTTTCCGCGTACGTGGGTCGATTGTGCGCCCTGCAACCACGGGATACGCGGCGCAACCAAGAGAGCGCAAAAGATCTGCTCGTTCCACGGCGTGAGTGATATCGTGCTGGTCGATCTTATTGGACACCTCGACCACCAGGAATGCGTCTCGGGCGTCGCTTCCACTGCCCTCGCGTCCGCCCACAATCAGGTCGAGGTTGTACAGCGCGTCGACCTGTTGGGCGCTCAACTTGCCTGATTCGACTGCCTCGTCGACCAGGTCGATATTCGTCACGATGGGCACCCAAATCTTTCGGAGCCGGCGGCGCTGTGCCAGCACCTCCGGGTGATCCCTGTACCAAAGTTGCAGGCTGTCGCCCTTCAGCTCGGCCATGTCGATGTCCACCCGGCTCGCGTGCTCTGTCAGCTTCGTGACGGCCACAGTCAGTTCGTCCATCCGTTCGGCGAGCTGGTCCATCCGCTCAGCGAGCTGATCCATCCGCTCAACAAGCTTGTCCATCCGGACGGCGAACGTGTCCATCCGTTCGGTGAGCTTCTGGATGTCCTCGGAGTTTTGGCGCACAAGATCCGGCAACGAC
>JBKKBS010000482.1:0-3516 GCA_046713815.1 Tepidiformaceae bacterium | reverse complement strand
ATGGTGAAGGACTACCGCCGTGCTATCCGCACCTGCGAGCCCGTGGGTGAGTTCGTGAACGAGCAGGTCAACGGCGTGGCAATTATGTACTGCGGAGAGGACGACGCGGAGGCGAAGGCGCTCGGCGCCATGGCCGCAATCCAATTTGGGGTGCGGGCGGCGCACCTGGTGGGAGTCGGCGGCATCTACCCGTCTCCCGCCTACCATGCGCACGCCAGCGCCGCGCCTCTCCGCAACCGCCCGGGGGACGTCGTCGGTCCCGTTCGCGACGGCACGCCCATCGGCGACCCGGAGCACTGCATCAAGCAGCTCAAGTGGTGGGAGGAGGTCGGCGTGGACCGAATGGTCTTCCTCATCAACACCGGCGAAACAATCCCCCAGGAGAAGGTGCTCGAATCGCTCCGCTTGTTCGCGCGGGAAGTCATGCCCGCGATGACCGTGCGTGAGCGTGCGGACGAGAAGAAGGCCGCCGAGGCTCAACGGACAGACGAGATCGCGCGCCGCGCAGCGGGCGTGCCGACTAACGTGTAGTGCCCAGCACTCGCAGGCGATTGCCCCTCGCGCCCGAATATTGAACCTCAGCTATCAGGATGTCCGCACGGGTCCACATGAACCGTGACACTCGCCATTTTGGGGACCGCCAGCATCATGGCCTGGCGCACCTCGTCGGCGATGTCGTGTGCCTCGGCGACGGAAAGGTCCCGGTCCACGGTCACGTCGGCCTCCGCGTGGACGGAATGACCTATCCACCGCGGCCGGACGAGGGAGACACCGACGACGCCGGGCACGCCGTTGGCCGCCGCCTCGGCGGAAGCGAGAATTTCTGGCTCGACGGCGTCCATGAGCCGATGCCACATTTGCGTCGCCGCGCCTTTCAACACAAAGAGAATCGCGATGGTGATCGCCAGGCCGACAACGGGATCGGCCCGGTCCCAGCCCACCCAAACTCCGCCCGCGCCCAAAAGCACGGCGAGGGAGGTGAACCCGTCGGTGCGGGCGTGATATCCGTCGGCGATGAGTGCGGCGCTGCCGATGCGCCGTCCCGCCCGGATCCTGTATTGCGCCACGAACTCATTGCCCAAGAATCCGATCAGGCCGGCAGCGGCTATCAGCCCGAGGTAGGAAACGGGCTGCGGGTCGAACAAGCGGCGAATCGATTCGTACCCGGCAAACGCGGCAGACGCCGCGATCATGAAGACGACGAACACACCTGCAAGGTCCTCGGCGCGGCCGTAGCCATACGTGTACCTGCGAGTGGCCGCGCGGCGGGTAAAGCTGAACGCCACCCAGAGGGGGACGGCGGTCAGGGCGTCCCCGAAATTGTGGACGGTGTCCGCAAGAAGAGCGACTGAGCCGCTCATCACGACAATGACTGCCTGGAGGGCAGCCGTCAGCCCCAGGCCGACGAGAGACAGCTTCAGTACGCGGATGCCTTCCGCGGAACCCGCAATAGCGTCATCGACGCTATCCGCTGCGTCATGGCTGTGGGGACGGAAAATGCTGGCGATGAATCCGCGAATGCCGTCCGGATGTTCGTGGCGGTGGTCCGCGGGATCGTGGATGTCCTCCGGCAACGGCAGCGCGCCCGGGATGCCACCAGGTCGGCTCCCATCGCCCAATGCCTCGTCGTTCAGTTGGTCGCCGTGCCTATGGCTCATCGCTGCTTTCCTTCCGATTGGTTGCCACATCCAGCGAACTCTTTCTCTGAACTTACACGGCAGTTCCCGATGCATATACACAGCAGTTGCGGCCAGTTGCAGGCGCATCGACAGGCGCGTTGGGTCGAGCGGATGCGCCACTCAACAGTCGCAGAGATCGCCGCTGCGCCAGGCATTCACACCCTCGCGCGCGGCGAGGCCCGCCACTACCAGTCCGGCGATCGGGTCGAGCCACCACCATCCCAGGGCGGCGTTGGAGCCGATACTGACGAGTACCACTGCCGAGAGGTTGGTGCAGAGTTGCGTGTTCCTGGCATCCGCCCGCAGCGAGACGGAGTTGAGCTCGGTTGCTACCCGGAGCTTGAGATACGTGTGCGATGGCATGACAACGAGCGACAGCGCAAGCAGAATCATCCCGACGGTGCTTGCATCGGCCTCAGCGCCGAACCCTAGCAGCGAGGTGGCCGACTCAAACGTCACATAGACAGCCACCACCACGAACGTGGCCGAGATCAGCCGCACGGCTCGCTTCTCGAACTGCGCGGCCTGTGCAGCGTTGCGGCGTTGCATCAGCAGTAGCCAGACGATAACCAACGCACTGGAGACCTCGACGACGGAGTCGAGCCCGAATCCCACGAGAGCGATTGAGTTGGCAGCGACACCGCTGCCGATGGCAACCACCGCTTCAACCGAGTTCCAGCCAATCGTGACGGCCGTGAGACCGGCGGCAGCCCGCCGTAACCCCCGCTGATTGGCCCAGGCAGGAAAGTTCGGCGCCGTTTGCATTCACTCATCTTAACGCCGCTCGAACCGGAAGTTTGGCCACGTAGCGCGGCACTAAGGGTTGGGGTAGCCTGTCTTCGATATGGTTCCCGCCCGCATTATTGCGCTTGCACTCCTGCCGCTGCTGTTGGCGGTCTGGCATCTCACGCCTGAGATAGACGCCGCCGCGAGTGAGCACGGCGATGCCGACGTGCGTGGGCACGTCGCTCACCCGGTAAGCTGCTCGCTCGTCGCCAATCCGTGTGCTCACGGCGCCGTGTCCTCTGCAACGTGGTTGCCCGAGGTCTTCTCAGCGGCAACAGCCATTCCCCTTGCTGGGGACCCCTTTGGCCAGCCGGTGGCGGAGCCGCAACCTCGGTTGAACCAAACCTCCCTCTCGGTCTCCACGGCTCCCCCTAAGGCACTCTGAACATCTTGTCTTTCGACTCCAGAGAGAGCCGCCGAGTGCGGTCATGGAGGTGCTTAGAGTGTCCTTCTCATCCAACGTTCCGTTCCCGACCGTGCGGCTGCGCGACAATCACGACTCGGGCGGCGGACCGGGCAAAGCACTAGCGCTCGGACTCGGGGTGACGCTAGCGTTCGCTGTCCTGGAGGTGGTGGCGGGAGTTTGGAGCGGCTCGCTTGCACTGGTGTCCGACGCCGGTCACATGCTGGTCGATTCGGCGGGCCTGGTCCTGGCGCTGGCGGCTACCTTGATCGCCCGGCGCGGCGCCGCCTTGCGGCGGACCTACGGGTACGCGCGCGTCGTGGTGCTGGTTGTGCCGCTGCTTGTGCTCTTCATGGTCCTGCTCGCCGTGTACATCGTCTATGAGGGCGTTGGGCGAGTGGGAGACAACCCGGAGATCGCCGGGTGGCCGGTGCTCGTAGTCGGCGCCGTTGGACTCGCCCTCAACCTGGCCGTGTTTCGGCTGCTCCATGGCCACAGCCACTCGAACCTCAACGCCCGCTCGGCATCTCTTGAAGTCATGGCGGATGCCATGGGTTCCATCGGCGTCATCATCTCAGCGGTGCTGTTGCTCGTCTTTGGATGGGGCTGGGCGGATCTCGTCATCAGCCTGCTGATCGGCCTGCTGGT
>JBKKBS010000481.1:0-7092 GCA_046713815.1 Tepidiformaceae bacterium | reverse complement strand
GTGGGCGGCGGGTCAATCCGGCTCAACACTCGCGCCTCCCAGGAGCGCATCTTGCGGCTCATGGGTTATTCGGACGCGGAGATGCAGGACCGCTTCGGCGTGATCCTCGACGCGCTCGAATATGGGGCGCCCCAGGAAGGCGGCGTGGGGATGGGTATCGATCGGCTGATTATGTCGCTCGTCGGCACGGAGAACATCCGCGATGTGATCGCCTTCCCGAAAGCGTCGTCCGGGGCTGACCCGCTGATGAGCGCGCCTTCGCCGGTGGACCCGGCACAACTGGCCGAACTCGGCCTGTCGCTGCGGCCGGAAGTAGCAGCGGCCATCGCCCCGTACGGCAATTCGTAAAGGCCCGTTACCGGGGGATACCCCGATCCAGATTCCCGCCCCCGTGCTTCCCGTGTACCCTTCATGCACATCTGTCGGGTAACGGATCGGCGCGCCGGGTTGCGACGTATCCACTGAAAACCCCCCGGGGAGAAGCGTTCATGTCCAATCGCACGCTGACGTTGCTCATGGGCTTCGTGGCCGTCCTGATCCTCGCCGTGGGCGTGGTGGTCGTGATCGTGGTGGCCTCCGGCGGCGGCGGCGGTGATGACTCGACCCCGTCAAGCAATGGCGGCGACAAGAACGACGACAAGAAGAACAGCGTGGGCGGCATCTGCGGCGGCGATTCGCTCATCACCTTTGGCACCGACCCTGCCTCCGTGCTCGACCCCATCCAGGTGCGCGACGAGGGCACGAGCGAGTACATCGTCGAGATCTTCGGCGGCCTCGTCACCCTCGACCTTCAGCTCAAGGTTCAAGGCGACCTCGCCGAGAAGTGGGACGTCTCCTCCGACGGCAAGACTTATACGTTCAAACTGCGGGACAACGCAGTCTTCCACAACGGCAAGCGTGTGACCGCGCAGGACTTCAAGTATTCGCTCGAGCGCGCCGCCGACCCCAAGGAGAACTCTCCCACGGTGACCCTTTACCTGGGACTCATCCAGGGCGTCAAGGAGAAATACGCAGGCAAGGCGAGTGACATCTCCGGCGTGAAAGTCGTGGACGAGCGGACGCTCCAGATTAGCCTCACGCAGCCTGCCGACTACTTCCTTGCTGAGCTGAGTTATCCCGTGGCCTATGTGGTCGACCGCGAGCAGATCGAAAAGGACCCCCGCAACTGGACACGCAAGCCGAACGGGACGGGACCCTTCAAACTGAAGACGTTCACGCCGGCGGAGGAGATCGTGCTCGTCGCCAACGACCGCTACCACCTGGGCAAGCCGAAGCTGGCGGAGGTGGTATTCGACCTGGGCGGAGGCTCGCTCTCCACGCGTTACGAGAACAACGAAATCCACATCAGCGTGGTGCCGGCTGTGGACATCGAGTCGGTGAAAGCCGGTAATAGCCCGCTCGCGAAAGACTACAAGCCGCAGCCCCGAATGTCCGTGTCCTATTTCGCCTTCAATATCAAAAAGGCGCCCTTTGACGACCCAAAGGTGCGGCAGGCGTTGGCAATGGCGATCGACCGCGAGACGATCAACGACGTGTTGCTGTTCGAAACGCAGCGCGTGGCGGATGGCATCCTCCCGCCCGAAATGCCCGGTTACACCGACAGCGTGAAAAGCTACGGCTTCGACCCGGCCAAGGCGAAACTGACGCTCGCTGAGTCGCGCTACGCGGGAAGCATCCCGCGCATCATCCTCACGTATGCAGGCACGGGCGGCGACGCACCGGAGACGCTCCAGGCGATCGCGGACATGTGGCGGGAGCACCTGGGCATCACGGTAGAGCTGCAAGCGAGCGAATACTCGGCCTACCTGCGGGAACTGCGCCGGGGGACGTTCCAGATGTTCTCCGCTGGCTGGGCTGCCGACTACCCGGACCCCGAAGACTTCCTCGATAAGCTCTTCCACACCGAGAGCCAGCAAAACGAACAGGGCTATAGCGATCCGGCGATCGACCGGCAGCTGGAGCAGGCGCGCGGCGAACGGGACTTCGAGAAGCGGCGACAGATCTACGCGGAGGTGGAACAGAAGCTGTTGGACGACGCCGTCATCATCCCGAGCTTCTGGCCGGTGGAGCACCTGCTCGTGAAGCCGTGCGTGGTGAACTGGCCAACACTCTCGATGACGGTGCCAAAGTACCGCTTCCTCGAGATCGATAGCTCGAAAGCAGAATAGACTGGCGCGATGGCATCGGGGCTCCTGGGCTACACCATCAGGCGGCTGCTCTGGGCCGTCCCCGTGATGATCTTCTTGTCGATGCTGGTCTTCTGGATCATCCGTCTCGCTCCAGGCGACCCCGTCGATGTGATCCTGGGCCAGCGCTACGACGAAGAGACGGCCACCCGGCTGCGAAACAAGTACGGTTACGATGAACCGATTTATGTCCAGTACGTGAAGTACATGAACAATCTCGCGCACGGCGACATGGGCGTCTCCACGCGCCATACCGACTTCACGGTCGCGGAGGTCATCTGGCCGAAGATCAAGGTGTCAAGCCAACTCGGCGCGATGGCGTTGATCCTCGTGTTCGCCGTGGGCATACCAACCGGTGTGTACGCAGCCCTGGCACGGGGCACCTTTCTCGATCCGCTCATCATTTCGTTTTGGCTGTTGATTGACGCCATCCCAACGTTCGTGATTCTGCCGATTGTCATCTGGCTCCTCGCTCTTAAATACGATCTCATCGGCCTCACCTGGGAGGGCGTGTGGAGCCCGTTCTTTCCGATCCCGCATCCGAACGTGATCGTGCCCGTGCTCATCATGTCCCTGCCCGGAGTGGCTGGAGTTGCGCGGTTCACACGGGCTTCCGTCGTCTCCGTGATGCACGAGGACTACGTCCGCACCGCGCGTGCCAAGGGGCTCCTGGAACGGACCGTCGTGATCACGCACATCACCCGAAACGCCATGCTTCCAGTTATTACCGTGATCGGACTTTCCCTTCCGGGGATTGTCGGGGGGGCACTCTTCACCGAGCAGTACTTCGGCATCCCGGGAATCGCGCGCGAGTCCCTCGCCGCGGTCACGGGCCCGGACTTCGACGTCATCCTCGGCCTTGTGCTGTTCGGGTCCTTTCTGTTTGTCATGGCGAACGTTCTCATCGACATTAGCTATGCCGTGATCGACCCGCGCATCCGTGTCGGAAAGAGCCGGGGCTAGACACATGGCAATCGCTCGTACCGGGGCCATGCAGGATGAACAGGTATTGCGCCCGGTTCGACGTCACGCGTTCCTGCGAGAAATATTGCACCGCAAGATAGCGACGCTCTCGGTCGCATACCTGCTCATCTTCTACTCGGTCGGGATCCTGGCGCCGTTGGTCGCGCCGTACGACCCCAACGATCAGGAGCTGACGATCGAAGCCCGGCGCCAGGGACCATCTCTCGAGCATCCCCTGGGGACGGACACTCTGGGCCGCGACATGTTTTCCCGCGTTATGTTCGCGGCGAGGACCACGATAGTGTTCACCGTCGCCGTGATTGTTACGGGCGGGTTGTTCCTCGGGATCGGGCTCGGACTGCTCGCGGGCTATCGCGGGGGCTGGGTCGATACTGTCGTGATGCGTGTTGGCGAAGTTCTCGGAGGCTTGCCGACGCTGATCATCATCCTCGCGATTACCGCCGCATTCCGCACGAGAATCAACGACGTAGCCTTCTGGCTGAAGGACAATACGTTTATCGGCGACGACGCGCGCACACTTGTTCAGTTCCTCATCATCACTGGCGCAACGGTCCCTTTCGCATGGATCGGCACGAGCCGCATTGTGCGGGGACAATCCTTCGCTATTCGCGAAATGGACTACGTCGTGGCCGCTGAAATGATGGGCGCCGGTACGTGGCGAGTGATCACGCGTCACATCCTCCCGGGAGTGATGCCTCTCGTGATTGTCGGGCTGTCCGCGGGCATGGCAGCGACCGCTGGGGCAGAAGTCACGTTGAGTTTCCTGGGCCTTGGTATCAACCCGCCAACGGCCAGTTTCGGCACGATGATCGCCGACGGCGCCGGGCCAAGGACATTCAACGAGAATCCGCACCTGCTGCTGTCAGCCGCCATCCCGGTGATCCTTTTCTCATTCGCCTGGAACCTGCTCGGAGACGCACTGGTGGACATCGTTCAGCCCCAATCCCGCCGACGGTGAGCGCGGTAGCGGCCCTTTACGTTGAGATCCCACCCCACCCCCGCGCCCAAACGTGGCGGTTTGCTATACTCGCTGGGGAGGCACGAATCCCCACTGTGAAGGTAACCCTTGAGCGGCTCCCGGAGAGCCGCGTGTCCCTTGATATCGAAGTCGACCCCGAGCGCGTTGAGCAATCGCTGAACGTTGCCTACAAGCGCCTTGCGCCAGGCACGCGCGTGCCCGGTTTTCGGCCGGGAAAGGCCCCCCGGCAAATGATTGAGCGGCAGATCGGCCGCCAGCGGCTCATGAACGAAGCCCTCGATGTGCTCGTCCCGCAGGTCTACAACGAAGCGATCGAGTCCGAGGACGTGGACGCCATTGCCCAGCCCGAACTTGAAGCGGTGGAACTGGAGCCGGTCCGGCTCAAGTTCACGGTCCCCATCCGGCCAACCGTGGATGTCGGTGACTACAAGAACGTGCGCGTCGAAAAGCCGCCCGTCGAGGTAAGCGACGAACAAATCACCGAGCAGATCGAGTCCTTGCGCAAGCGCCATGCGACGCAGGTGCCAGTCGAACGGCCAATAGAGTGGGGCGACATCCTCATTGCCGACGTTAAGGGTGAGTTCGAATCGGAGTCGTTCGTCCAGGACGACGATGCGGAGTTCCAGTTGCGCAAAGGGGAGAAGCTGTTGGTCGACGGTCTCGGGGAAGCGTTCGTGGGCATGAGCAAGGGCGAGGACAAGGCGGTCGACCTGCCGCTGCCGGACGACTTCCAACTGGAGCGGATGGCCGGCAAGACCGCGACGTTTACGATCCATGTGCGCGAAGTCAAGGAAGAGCAGCTTCCCGACCTGGACGACGAATTCGCCAACCTCGTGAATGCGGACGAGTTTCCAGACCTTGCCACGCTGACAGCGCGCATCCGCCAGAACCTGACCGAGCAGCAGCAACAGCAGGTGGACGCCGAGCACCAGGATGCGATTGTGGAGAAGATGGTCGAGGGTGCGACGATCGAGTTTCCGCGCGTGCTCGTGGATCGCGAAATAGACCACCTTATGCGCCAGAGCCTTGGGGGGAGCGACGACCAATACGCTTCGTACCTCCAGCGCCTGGGGAAGAGCGAGGCCGAGTTCCGCGAGGTGTTTCGCGAAGGCGCCGAGATGCGCGTGAAGCGCGCACTCCTCCTGAGCGAGATTTCAGCTGCGGAAGCCCTCGAAGTAAGCGATGATGAGATCGCCGCCGAAATCGAAACCATGGCAACGCCCATGGGGGACGACGCGGAACGCTTCAAGGAGATGTTCGGGACCGATGATGGCCAGGCCACCATCCGCCGGAATCTCTTGAACAGGAAACTCGTCGAACGAATCTCGGCCATCGCCGCGGGCGAAGCCAAGGAGGACTCAGCGTGACCGACCCGATGCGCGTGCACTCAATCGTGCAGGCCGTGATACCCACCGTGATCGAGAAGGACGCGCGCTCCGAGCGTGCGTTCGACATCTTTTCGTTGCTCTTAAAGGAGCGAATCGTCTTCCTGGGGACGCCGATCGACGACATGATCGCGAACCTGATTGTGGCCCAACTCCTCTACCTCCAACGCGAGGATCCGGAGCGGGACATCAGCATGTACATCCACTCTCCGGGCGGAGTAATCACGGCGGGCCTGGCGATCTACGACACGATGCAGCTCATCGAGCCCGCGGTTTCGACGATCGCGGTAGGGCAAACGGCATCCATGGCCACGGTCCTGCTCTGTGCCGGCGCGAAGGGAAAGCGGTTCGCGTTGCCCAATGCGACGGTGCACATGCACCAGGCGCTAGGTGGCGCGCGGGGCCAAGCGTCCGATATTGAAATAGCGGCGAAGGAGATCCTTCGCAACAACGAGATCATCCGCAACATCATCGCCAAGCACACGGGTCAGCCGGTGGAGCGGGTGGCCAAGGACTTCGACCGCGACTTCTACCTCGACGCCCAGGGGGCGAAGGAGTATGGATTCGTGGATGAACTGCTCACGAGGCCGGAATAATGGCCGAAGATATATGTGGGGGGACTTACTTTGGCCGGTAACCGTTCGAATCGTGTCCAGTACCACTGCTCGTTCTGCGGGAAGAACCAGGACCAGGTGCGCCGCCTCATCGCGGGGCCGGGCGCGGTGTACATCTGCGACGAGTGTGTGGACCTCTGCCGCGAGATCATCGATGAGGAGACCGGCTCCCACACGAGCACCACGGCAGCGGCCAAGGGCGGCCTCGCCAACGGCGCCCAGCGCGTCCCTCCGCCGAAATATATTTACGACCATCTGAACGAGTATGTGATCGGCCAGGAGCAGGCCAAGAAAGTCCTCGCCGTCGCGGTCTACAACCACTACAAGCGAACGGGCGCCGCCATCGAAGCGGACGTCGAGCTTGAGAAGTCCAACATCCTGCTCGTAGGGCCCACGGGCGTGGGCAAGACGTACCTCGCCAAGACGCTCGCCAAGCTGCTGGACGTGCCGTTCTCGATCGCGGACGCCACCGCCCTGACGGAGGCCGGTTACGTGGGCGAGGACGTGGAGAACATCCTTCTCCACCTCATCCAGGCCGCGGACTTCGACATTGCGAAGGCCGAGCGCGGGATCATCTACATCGACGAGATCGATAAGATCGCGCGCAAGGGCGACAACCCAAGCATCACGCGCGATGTCTCCGGCGAAGGCGTGCAGCAGGCGCTGCTCAAGATCATCGAAGGCACGGTGGCGAATGTGCCCCCGCAGGGCGGCCGCAAGCACCCCCACCAGGACTTCCTCCAGATCAATACGCAGAACATCCTCTTCATCTGTGGGGGCGCGTTCGAGGGCCTGGCCTCGCACATCGAGAAACGGCTCACACGCGACCATGTGCGCCTCGGCTTCCGTGCCGACCGAAGCTTCCGCGGCACCAAGCTCCAGGACGACCTGCTGACGCACGTCACGCATGACGACTTGCTGGAGTTCGGCCTCATTCCCGAGTT
>JBKKBS010000480.1:0-2520 GCA_046713815.1 Tepidiformaceae bacterium | reverse complement strand
TTCGCCCGACGCGTGGGGTCCGCGAGCGCCGCGAACGTGGCGTCGAGTCCGATGGCATTAAGCGGAGCATAACCTACCGGTTTCATAACTCACCGGTTATTAGTTGGCCCAGGACCCGTCAACCCCCGGGATTCCTTTGAGTCGACAACGGCACTCATAGGTCGGCAGCCGCCGACCCTTCGTGTCAACCGAGTCCCTGGAAGAGCTCCCGCAAACGCGCGGCGATATCCGCGTTCTCGCGCAGCGTGCCCGTGGTGACCGCGATCACAAGGTCGTAGAGACGGTTCTGGCCGGCTTCGAGCAGGACACCGTTCCTCTCCAGGAACGCGAGCATGGCTGCCGTGGCGGCGCGCTTGTTTCCATCGGAGAAGGGATGCGCGATCGCGACTGCCTGTAGCAGCGCCCCGGCCTTCTTGGCGAGCGTCGGGAACGCGTCCTCGCCGAATGCGGAGGCCCGTGGACGCCCGAGCGCCGCCTCCAGCTTGTCTCGACCCTGGTCGCCCATGAGCGATGACTGCTGACCCTGGAGCAGCATCAACTCGGCATGGTACGCGAGGATCTGCTCGAGCGTGACGTAGTTCGTCACTCCTTCAGCCGGTCGAACAGGTGCTGGAACTGTGTGTAGTGCCGCCGGGCCATCTCCCGCGCTTCGTCCGTCTCACGGACTTTGTCTTCGAGGGCGTGGACGACGACATCCTCCACGCTCGCAGTTTGCTGGGCAGCGACCGAAGAGAGCTTCGAATACATCTCGTCACTGACGTCGACGGTGATGGCTGGCATGGTCAAATTGTAACAGAAGGAGTCGCGCCCCTCCGTGGGCGCTGGCCGAGCGACCCGATCTCCCCTTTCCCCCTATTTTCACCCGCAGCGACGAGCTCGCGTCGCTCCCGTGCGCGGCAAACGATCACGAGCGAGCTTCCAGTCGATATCGTCGATAATCTGGATAATCTGTTGATACGTCTCTTCATGAAGCGGATCGCGGCTGGCGTTTCCGGGGACGTCCCCAGCCGGCGAACGGGTGTACGCCGTCCGTGGCCTGCTTCAGTCGGTTGCGCAAGGCCTCCTCGAGAGCAGTGCCCTTAACGAAATTCCCTCGTCCACGGCGCGTTTCTTCGCGTCATTGAGGAGCTGGTCACATGGGCGTTCTTCGAATCGCAGGCGCCACGGTACCGGCGCGCCGCTGGCTTTTGGGTGACGAGCGCGAAGCGCGAAGACACGCGGCGGTCCCGTCTCGCGCAGCTGATACTCGACTCCGAAGAGGGTCGCCGGATCAAGCCGCTCGACCGTCCCCGTCGCAAACCGGAGGCATCGGCGTAACGGATTTGACATCAAGGCGTAATCTATGGCGTCAGCAGACACCAGGGAGAAGTACACCAACCATGACAGCACCAGCGGCAGCACGGGAGATCGACCCGCAGAAGGTGGAAGAACTCGCCATGAAGGCGTTCACCTACTTGGGCGGCGCGGTCATTTCCGGGATGATCTACCTCGGAGATAGACTGGGCCTGTACGCCGCGCTCGCGGAACACGGGCCATGCACAAGCGACGAACTCGCCGCGAAGACCGGCTTGAACGAACGTTGGCTGCGCGAATGGCTGAGAGGCCAGTTTGGCTCCGGCCTGATCGAAAACGATGGCGAACGCTTCTCGATCTCGGCGGAAGGACACCTCGTGCTCGTCGACGAGAGCACACCCGCATCGGCCATCGGAGCGTTCGACCACTTCCCAGAGCAGCTCGGAGTGCTCACCCGCCTTCAGGATTCCTTCCGCACCGGAATCGGCCTTTCCTATGACGACGACGGCCCCGGGACGGCTAGTGCCGTTGAGCGCATGCTCGGCCCCTGGAATCGCTCGGCGCTCGTCGATGAGGCCCTGCCAGCCGTGCCCGGGCTGGTCGAAAAGCTCAAGGCGGGCGCGAAGGTCGGCGACATCGGCTGCGGATCGGGTGCGGGAGACGTAGCCATCGCGAAGGCGTTCCCTGCCAGCGAGGTCCACGGTTACGACAACTCGAGACACGCGCTCGCGCGGGCGAACGCGAACATCGCCGCGGCGGGCGTGGGGAATTGCACGTTCCACGACTCGGACACGGACCGCATCCCCCAGGATGGCAGCTTCGATGCCTTCCTCGTACTTGATGCGCTACACGACATGACCCGCCCGGACCTCGCGATGAAAGCCGTGCGGGGCGCGCTCAAGCCTGATGGCACCTGGTTCATCGTCGACGTGCACTCCAACGACGACTGGCACGACAACCTCGAGCACCCGTTGGCTTCGATGATGTACGGGTTTTCGATCATGACCTGCATGTCGTCAGCCACCAGCACCCCGGACGGCCTTGGGCTCGGGCCGGCCGGTCTGCCCGAGTCGAAGCTCTTCGGGATGCTGCGGGAGGCAGGGTTCACGCGTATGGGCCGCGTGCCCGGCCTCGAACACCCCTTCAACGCGTATTACTACGCCCAGCCGTAAACCCCTCACCCCCTGCCCCTCTCCGCCGCGGTGGAGAGGAGGCTTGCACGACAGT
>JBKKBS010000479.1:0-2751 GCA_046713815.1 Tepidiformaceae bacterium | reverse complement strand
TCCTCCGTGCCGGTCTGTACTTGCACGATGACCACATCCACCTGCTCCTTGAGGGCGCGGATGCGGGCCGTGAAGCGTTCGAGCCCGAGTTCGGCGGCGGGGCGGAAGAATGCGGGCTCGCCGGCGGCAATCTCCTCGGCGTAGCTGTCGTCGAGCGGGGCCGTTCCCGGTGCCGTGGCCGTGGCTTCGAGTTCGTATGCGGCGACATCGTCGAAGGCGAGGATTCCGAAACGCACACCGCCTCGCTCGATGATTACGGGAGCCATCGCCTCGTCAAGGTTTCGGCCGCCACCGGCGTGCTGGATGCCGGCCTGGTCGAGCAGCTCCAACGTGCGCAGGAAGGCGCGGTCGCCGCAGAACGTGCGGCCGCAGTCGAAGACGTGGTTGGTGGCGACCGAAACCTCGTCGATGCCAGCGAGGGTGAGCGCCTCCATCACCTGGGGGGGCGACGTGAGGTTGGTGGTGCTCACACAGCGGTACGGTTCGCCGATGTCCTGGATGCTGCCGTCGAGCGAGGCAATGGCGAGATCCGCGGCGGCGAGGTATTCGCCCACGGGCCCGCGCAATGCGGCGCCCCAGTCGCCGGTGGCTTCGATCTTCGCCAACGAGCAGCGCGACTGCAGGATGTCGCCCGTCGCCACCAACGTGATCGGAGCGGGGAGGGGCGGGGTGAGCTTCGCGAGGAGCGCGGGGAGCGCCTCACGCGCCCGCTTGCTCTGCGCCGTGACGGTGACGCGCTCGACGTACGGCCACAGCGAGGCATCGCCTCGGCCGCGGACAAGGTCGATGCCGTCGACGGCCAGCGCCGTCACGGCGGGTGTCACGAATTCGAGCGGGACAAAGGCGATGGCGTTTCCGCGCGCGGCCAGTTCCGCAACGAGTGCCGGGTAGTCCGGCGAGACGAGTACAGGGGCCGAGGGGCCGAACGATGCGACCGCGCGCTCGGCGTCTTCGGCGAGTGCAAGGTGTGCGGCACGACCGCCTCGCCCACCCACGTCTGCAAAGGTTACGCTGCCGTCCAAGAGGTCATGGAGCTTCGTCGCGGTGACCGAATCAATGGCTGCGGCGAGTGAAACGGCCGGTACGAAATACCGGACGGGCGTCGCATCCGGGGCAGTTGACGGCTCGAAGAGGAAATCGCTTTTGGATGCGGCGCTTGCAGGCCGCAGACCCGCGGCCGCGAGGGGAGCGGGGAGCAGACCAGAGTATGTGAGTTCCTGCGTGACCGAGTCGTCGGCCGCGCTCGCGGGATCGGAGGCCCCGAGGCCCGCCTCGTCCCGCGCCCCAAAGACGACGATGGTGAGAGCTGCTACGGCCCCGGCGAGTGTCCCAAGTGCAAGCACGAAGCCGGGAAACCAGCGACTCTCCCTGCTCCAGCCCGCGCCCATGGCCGCATGGTCGGCCCTGTGACGTAACGGGGCAACGCCGCCCTCACCCCCCGACCCCCTCTCCACTGCGGTGGAGAGGGGGAGGCGATCGCTCCTGTCGTGTGGGACGATCCCTTCGTATGGACAATTTCTCAAGGCAGGGGAGTTACGGTAGGCTCCGGACACATTGGAGTTGGAGGAATGTTCATGAAACGGCTGGAAGGCAAGGTCGCGGCGGTGACGGGCGGGGCGAGCGGCATCGGGCGGGGGATCGCGCTCCATTTCGCGCGCGAAGGCGCAGCGGTGGCGATCGGTGACATCGACGAGGTGGGCGCGAGCGCGGCGGCAACCGAGATTGCGGAGGAGACCGGCTCACGCATGCTCGGGATGAAGTGTGACGTGGTCTCGCGGGGGGAGGTCGACGCGCTCGTGGCAGCGGCGGTGGAGAAGTTCGGGCGGTTCGACATCATGGTCGCGAACGCGGGCGTGGGGCTTGCCTCCGGGGCGCTCCAGTGCCCGGAGGACGTGTGGGACCGGACGATGGACATCAACGGCAAGGGGGTAATGTTCAGCGACCAGGCGGCGGCGACGCAAATCATCTCCGAGGGCCACGGCGGGAGCATCATCAACATCGCCAGCATCGCCGCGTTGAACGGCATCTCTCCGATGCTCATGGCGTACTGCGCATCCAAGGCGGCGGTCATGCAACTCTCGCGCTGCTTCGCACTGGACCTCGCCGAGCATCGGATCCGCGTGAATTCGATCGCGCCGGGGCTGGTGGACACGCCCATCTGGGGCAAGCTCTTCGACAACCCGGGCTTCCTCGAGGGCGGCATGCGCGAGCAGATGGCGGCGGGAGTCCCGCTCGGGCGCATGGCCACACCGGACGATATCGCTGATATGGCCGTCTTCCTCGCGAGCGACGAGTCGCAGTACGTGACCGGGCAGATCATGGTGGTCGACGGCGGGCGCACGGTGGGGATGGCGTCGACCTCAAGCCTTCGGTAGCAGGGACTGGTAAGGATTGCGGCTCGCGGCGCCCCCTCACCCCCCGGCCTCCTCTCCACTGCGGCGGAGAGGAGGAGACGATCGCCGAGCGCGTACGATGGGGATCGCGGCGATCTCGCCCGCAGCTCTGGCGGACCTGCACCACCTGTTCGTACAAACTCACACGCGCGTATGGCTGGTACTGCTACAATCCCGCATCGCGCGGAGGGGGACCGGCCAGGGATGTTTCGCATAGCGTGGAAGAATCTCGTCGCGGGAAAGGTGCGGTTCGCCTTCTCTGTCGGGGGCGTGGCCGCATCGGTGCTGCTGATTTCGTTCATCCTCGGGCTCTACCGGGGATGGGATGCAGCCTTTGGCGAATACCTGGACAGCGTCC
>JBKKBS010000478.1:0-2586 GCA_046713815.1 Tepidiformaceae bacterium | reverse complement strand
GCACGGATCGTCTCCCCCTCTCCACCGCCGTGGAGAGGGGGCCGGGGGGTGAGGGGGAACGTCGTCCGACCCGCAGCGCTGGCCCCCCGTCATCCCGGTCCCCGCGCGTCCGCGACATCCGCTCTCTCCTCACCGCCGGGGGAGTCGGTGGGCGTCTTCTCGCCTACTTCGCGTAGGTCGCGCCGCCCGCCGCCGCCTTGACGCTCGCTTCCATGATGTTCTTCGCTACGGGACCCTCCCAGCGGTCGAATACGGTGCCGTTCTTATCGACAACATAGACGACGGGCTCCGTAATCGACCCATCCGGTTGCGCGAGCCACTCGTTCACCGTGGGGTTGATGAGCTGCTTCTTGAAGTCGCGCCAGATCTCGATGTGGACAAAGTCCACACGGTCCTTATATGCGTCCCGCAGCGCCTCGACCTCTTCGTTCACGGGCCCGCAGAAACGTGATGTGCAGAAGGCGGGCGTGGAGAACACCACCACGACGGGACGGCCGGCGCTAATCGCGTCTTTGATCGTCACGTCGTGCATGTCGTTCGGCGGATTGCCGGAGTCGATCTCCGTGATGTTGGCGACATCCTTCTTCGTCAGGTTGTCGCTCTTGGGGGCCGCCTGGCCCGGCGCCACGAAGCGGTGCTTGTCAATAACGGTGAATCCGATGTTGGTGGTGCCCTCCGTGCCGTCCTCTAATGTGACCTCCGCGGAGACGCCCCAAAAGCCTGAAAACGGGAAATCGACCGTGGCGTAATACCCGACGCGGTTATCGTCCTGGCCGCCGTGCTTGTGTACCTCGCCGCCGCCATGGACGTGGTCGACGGTCTTGCCCACGCCCGGGGCGCTCTGCACCGCCTGGACGGTGGCAACGGGTTTTGGGTTACTCGTGTCGCGCACGTCGAAGAACGTGAGTTTCGCGGTGGCGCCACCCTGCGGCTCGTCCTTTCCGTCCGTGATGCCGATGACGAAGTTGTTCCTGCCCACGGCCCAATCGGCCCCATTGAGGACCACGTTAACCTTCTTCAGGTCGCCCGCGGGGATGTTGCCGCTCGGGTCCGACGATTCGTCGAAGCCGTCCGGAGAGTCGTCGTCTCCGCCGCAGGAGGCGCTTACGAACGTGATGCCGAGGATGAGCGCCGCGAACAACGCGACGATGCCGGAAAGCAGGTAGGTGCGAGTGAGTGGCATGGCACGCGCCATCGTATCGCGCACCCGCCTGTTGGTCGCGGATCGCTTCGGCCAGCAGTAAAGGGCTATTTAGACAACGTCGTGGTTAGCGACCACGCGCCGACATAGAATTCAGTCTTGAGAACGTTGGAAGTGTGGGATGGATCAGGCTGCGGGCGCGCGGTCGCCTTCGGGGATGCCGCCGCGGATGATGAGAAGCTCCTCCGTCGACATTGGGCGGCAGAGACGCTCCTGCTCCCACCAGATGAAGCGCGCGGCCCTCGCGCCTGTTGGCCAGAGCTGGACAGGGGAGTCAGCACCGGCCGTAGCGGCGGCACAAGTGAGTGTGTTCATGAGGACTATTCTCTACGGGAGCCATCGCGCGAAGCTCAGAAGCGGGCCTCCCAGCGTTGCAAACCTATCCAGATGCTGGAAGCCGGTCGGTCGTTCGCGGCCCAATCGTAGGGCTCGGCTGTTACCGACCCTCCCGTTCGTCCCGCTAATGGAACATCGCCTTATACGCCGGGCTCGAAAAGAAATCCGCGAGGATCGTGCGCGTGTGAGGGGGCGCTTGGATTCGTTCCACCTCGTCCGCGGAGAAGTAATGCAGCGCCTGGCCTTCGTTCACGTCGAACGCCTCGACGTCGATGTCGGGGTCTGCGTAGTACACATGTTGCACGTCCACCAGCGCCGTAGGCAGCTCCGGGTCGCTCCGGTAGACGCGGTACAACTTCAGCTCTTCGAGGAGGTGGCCCGTCTCCTCCTCGAACTCCCGAAACGCGGCCGCATCGGGCGCCTCTCCCTGCTCCAGCATCCCACCCGGCATCGACCAGTGGGACGGGAACCGCTCAGGCGGCAGGTCGGCATCGCGCAGCTGTAGCAGCACCTTCCCCCAGCGGTCGAGCGCGAGTATGCCGACTCCCTCCCGGTAGGGCGCCTTCAGCGCGACCGTCCCCCGGTATTTGTCGCTCGCGATGAACTCCGCCAGCAAAGTGCGCGTCCCCGGGTTCATGTTCAGCCCGTCGAATTCGCCGGGATGCCAGTACTGGAAGTCGAGGCCTTCGTTCACCTCGATCCGGTCGCGTGGGAGGTCGTCATCCGCGAAAAACATGTCGAGCCGGTCTATGAAGAGCGACGGTTCGAGATCCTTCGTCAGCGTGCGATAGAAACGCAGCCGCGTGAGGACCGCGCCCGTTTCCTCTTCAAACTCACGCAGCGCCGTCGCGCGCGGGTCCTCGTCGCCCTCGCGCCCTCCGCCCGGTATCGCCCAGCGCCCGTAGCCCGCGGGCGGGTGGTGGTCGTCCCGTTGCTGCAAGAGGATGCGGCCGTCTCCGTCGATCAGCAGGACCGCCGAACCTTCGCGTAGAACATCCAACCGCATCAGCGTACCCGTACCCCGCCCACGACGCCCAACCCCCAGTGGG
>JBKKBS010000477.1:0-3299 GCA_046713815.1 Tepidiformaceae bacterium | reverse complement strand
CCCCTTGACGGGACCAACCGAGACTACAAACGGGACTCTCGACCGTTTCGTCGATCTTCACTCGCATTCCACGGCGACCGACGGCACGCGCGCGCCGGAGGAGATAGCATCCATCGCCCACGCGGCTGGTCTGCACGCGGTTGCGCTTACCGATCACGACACCGTGGCCGGTGTGACGCCAGCAACGGCAGCGGCCGAGCGGCTCGGCGTTCGGATCATTCCCGGCGTCGAGCTCAGCGCGTTTGAGAAGCAGAAGGAAGTGCATCTGCTCGGGCTTCATCTCACCCGTCTGCCCCAATTCGAGGACGAGCTGCGTGTCTTTCGAGAGGCGCGCCGATCGCGCGCCGAGCAGATCGTGGGCACGCTCAATCGGTTGGGGGTCGGCATCACCTTCGACGATGTGCTGGCGAATGCTGGCGATGCGGCGATCGGTCGGCCGCATGTCGCCAAGGCGATGATCGACAACGGATGGGCGCGCGATTCCCGTGACGCCTTTGACCGCTACCTGGGCTTTGGCCGCCCGGCCTTCGTTGAGAAGCGGCAGTTGGACATGGTCGACGCCATCGAGATGATTCATGCCGTGGGCGGAATCGCCGTACTCGCGCACCCCGGTGCCGACCTCTCCCGCGCGCGACTGCAGGGACTGGTCGCGTTAGGCCTGGATGGCGTGGAAGTGGTGCATCCCGGGCACTCGCTCGACGAGCGGGCGCGACTGGATGCGCTGGCGCGGGAATTCTCGCTCGTTCCCAGTGGCGGCTCGGACTGGCACGGTGCAACGGAGGGAACGCGAGTGCTCGGGGCCATGCGTATTCCCGCGGAATGGCTGGAGCGGCAGGAAGCGTGCGTCGCAGCGCGGCGGGCGCAGCGACGCGTGGCATAACGAGTCACGCCAGCTCCGTGCAACTCGACGGGCGGGTCGCGCTGGTCACCGGCGCAGGGAAGCGCGTGGGGCGCGCCATCGCCCTTGCGCTCGGCCAGCAGGGTATGCGGCTCGCCGTTCACCACAATCGCAGCGTGCGCGAGGCAGAGGAGACGCGTGAGGCGCTCACGGCCCTGGGGGTCGACGCGCGCCTTGTCCGCGCCGATCTTCGGCAGCCTGACGCGCCCGCGATCCTGGTGGAGGAGGTCTTTGCCGAGTTCGGGGCGCTCGACGTCGTCGTGAACTCGGCGGCAACGATGATGCGTACGCCCATCGGAGACGTGACTCCAGCGCAATGGGACGAGATATTCGCGCTGAATCTCCGCGCTCCCTTCTTTATTGCGCAGGCGGCGGCCAAAAGAATGGGCGAGGTGGGAGCGATCATAAACCTTGCCGACTTGGCCGCCTTTGAGACGTGGCCGGGGTACCTGCCGCACGGAATTTCCAAGTCCGGCGTCGTGCACCTGACCAAGGCCTTGGCGCGCGTTCTGGCGCCTCGCATCCGGGTGAACGCGGTGGCGCCCGGCGTCGTGCTACTGCCGGAGGGATGGGACGAGGCCGCTGCCCAACACCTCGTCTCCACGACACCGCTCAAGCGGATCGGAGACCCCGACGACGTGGTGAACGCCGTGCTGTATCTGTTGCGCGCTGATTTCGTGACCGGCGAGACGCTGCTCGTGGATGGCGGACGCCACGTTCGGAAGTGAATTGCGGAACCGTGCGGCGGGGCGCAGGACTTGTACCGAGGACGGCGTGAGCACGTTCCGATTTCGCCATCCCCTTTCCGCGACGAGATTGGACGAGGTTTACGTCGGCGACGTGCGCCAGCGCACTCGGCTACAGCCATAGACTCTTTCGACGTCAACGAGCACAGAATCCGAATGACTACCGCAATCCCCATGTCCGGTCCGGCGCATGTCTTGATCATTGGCAGCGGTCCCGCTTCGTGGACGGCGGCGATCTATGCCGCGCGCGCGAATCTCTCGCCGGTCGTGTACGAGGGAGAACTTTCGCGGGAGATGATTCCCGGGGGCCAGCTGATGTTTACCACCGACATCGAGAACTTCCCCGGATTCCCGGAATCGGTGGACGGGCAGGAATTGATGGCCCGGATGCGCGAGCAGGCGGTGCGCTTTGGCACCACCGTGGTCACGGAGAACATCGTCGCGGTCGATTTTCTGCAGCATCCGTTCCGCCTGACCTCGAGCTCGGGTACCGACCTGCAGGCGCTCGCGGTGATCGTGGCCAGCGGAGCGCGCGCCAACTGGATCGGGCTGCATAACGAGGAGCGGCTGGCGCGCTCGGGCGGTGGCGTATCGGCGTGCGCGGTCTGCGACGGCGCGCTCCCGTTCTTTCGCGGCAAGGTGCTGGCGGTGGTTGGCGGCGGCGACTCGGCAATGGAGGAAGCGATGTATCTCACCAAGTTCGCGCGCGAAGTCGTCCTCATCCATCGACGTGACAAGCTGCGGGCGTCCAAGGTGATGGCCGACCGTGTGCTGAACAATCCGAAGATCCGTGTGCTATGGAACAGCGAGGTCACCGACGTGCGGGGCGACGACTTCATTACCGGGCTCCGGCTGCGCGACACACGCACCGGCGAGGTACGGGATATGGAGGCGGGGGGACTGTTCGTCGCCATCGGTCACACGCCTAACACCGATTTCCTCAAGGGACAGCTCGCACTGCACGAGACGGGGTACGTGAAAACGCCGTCTGCCTGGCGTACCTGCACCAGCGTTCCGGGAGTCTTTGCCGCCGGTGATGTGATGGACAGCTACTATCGTCAGGCAGTCACCGCCGCGGGAACCGGTTGCATGGCGGCGCTCGAAGCCGAACGATGGCTTGCGCATCACGGCCTGGAGGAGGCGGAGGCACCGGTATTGGAAACCGCGGAGGCGCCGACACGGCTGGCGGCCGAGAACGAGAGCGTGGCCTGACGTGTCATCGCTCGAGATCACCACGTTCGTCGTCGGCCCCTTTCAGGAGAACTGCTATCTCCTGCTGGATCCGGTGAGTACGGAAGCCGTTCTGGTCGATCCGGGCGAGGAGGGAACGCGCCTGGTCGATGCGGTGCGCGAGCGCGGCGCAAGGCTGACGGCGATCTGGCTGACGCACGCCCATCTCGATCACGTCGGTGGGATCGCTGCCATCAAGCGTGCATGGGACGTCCCCGTCTTCCTGCATCCTAAGGATCTGCCGATGCTGGCCTACGGACCCATCTCGGCGGCGATGTACGGGATTCCGTTCGAGGCGCCTCCGCTGCCGGAGCGCGAACTCGCCGAAGGCGACGCGCTATCGCTAGGCGCGTATCGGTTCACGGTGATGCACGCCCCAGGGCACGCCCCCGGACATGTGGTCATCCACGGCCACGGCATCGTGC
>JBKKBS010000476.1:0-15847 GCA_046713815.1 Tepidiformaceae bacterium | reverse complement strand
GAGCTGCTGTTCGAGGTGTCCGCCAGCAGCGTCTCCATCGACCTGCACGACAAGCTGACCGCGTACGAACGGAACGGCGTGCGCGAATACGTGGTTTGGCGCGTGACGGACCAGGCGATCGATTGGTTCCGGCTACGCGAGGGGACCTTCATGAAGGTCGAGCCGAGCGTGTCGGGCATCATCGAGAGCGAGGCGTTCCCCGGGCTGCGGCTGAACGTGCCGGCGATGGTCGCCGAAGATGTGGCGCGAGTGATGGCCACTCAACGGAGCTCTTCCCCAAAGGGTTGATCACAATCAACCTCGGCGAAGTACGACGCCTCGGATCGCTCGGTGCAAATGCGTGATGCGGTGACCTCAACCCGTCCATTGGCGGCGACCTCCACGCGGTAGCGGTCGAGGTTGCGCGCGCCCTCGCCGTCGAGCCGGACGCCGGTCGCGTCGTAGGTGGCCCCGTTGCACGTCTCCCGGAAAATGATCGGCAGCCCCGCGGCCTTGGGGCTGAACTGCGCCTGGTAGCGTGATTGGATCGCGACGACACCGGGATCAGCCTTCGGGACCAGTTGGACGCGGCAGCGTCGCCCCTGGTTGGCGCGGTTCGCCGCATCGAGGTCGAGCAAGGCGAAGTAGGCGCCGTCGAGCGTGCGCACGAGGAAGACGTTGCGGTCGCCGATGAACTCGACCGAGCTCGGAACGTAGGCGTCCGCGTCTTCGAGCTGGAACGTGCCGGAATCGGCGCCAGACTCCAGGAAGACGACGGCGCAGGCCCCCGCGCCAACGATCGCCACGAGCACCGCCAGGGCTGCCGCGCAGCCCAACAGCAGAGGCGGGCGGCCCGGCGCCTGGCCACGCTCGTAACTCACGGGCGCGTGGCTTGTGACACGCTCCGGTTCGCCCATCAGGCGGGGCGCCCGGCGAGCACAAACCCCTCGACCATCGCCCGGCGCCGCAAGCGCGCGCGGGGCTCGTCGGCGAGGAGTCGAGGGATCGCAGCGTCGAGGCCCGTCTCCAGCGACGCGGCAGGCACGACCTCGTCCACCAACCCCCAACGCAGGGCCGCTTCGGTGTCGATGGGGTCGCCCGTGAAGATCATGCGCGCAGCCACAGCGGGGGGTACGCGCCGGGGCAGTGTCTGCGTGCCACCGGCGCTGGGGATGTACCCGAGCGTGACCTCCGGGAGGGCCAAGCGCGCCCCCTCGGCGGCGATGCGGTAGTCGCAACAGAGCGGCAGCTCCAGGCCGGCGCCGAAGCAGTACCCGTGCATCACGGTGACCGTGATGCAGCGATGGCCGAGCAGCAGCGCCCAGACGTCGCGTTCATGCCGTGCGCGCCGCGCCTCGATGACCGACGGCGCCGTGCCGAACTCGGAGATATCGGCGCCCGCGCTGAAGGCGCTGCCCGCCCCGCGGAAGAGGATGAGACGGACATCCGGGTCGTCGCGGCAGGCCCCGAGGTACGTCCAGAGCAGGTCGCGCATCTCCATGTTGATGGCGTTCAGCCGCTGCGGGCGATTGAGCGTGATCGTCGCCACACCGCGCGCATCAACGTCGAACAACACAAGGTCCACGCGCGCATCATACCCGCTCTCGGCTCTCGGCTCTCGGCTCTCGGCTCTCGGGACTCCCTATAGCTTCAGCCCATCCAGGAAGTCGATCATGAGCGCGTTCACTTCGGCCGGGCGTTCCTGCTGGGTCCAGTGGGCGCAGTTGCGGATCATCTCCGTGCGCAGGTTGGGGATGAACTGGCCCATCCCGGCGGCCATCTCGGGCCGGAGGATGCGGTCGTACTCGGCCGTGATCATGAGTGTGGGGATGTTGAGCGTGGGGTCGGTGGGGCCGCCCACTTCGTCCGCGTTCAGATCCGCTGCGCGATACCAATTGTAGCCGCCGCGGATGCCGGTGCGCTCGAACGCTTTCACGTAGACGTCGAGCTCCTCGTCCGTGAGGAAGGTGGCTGGCGGTGGGATCTTCGCCCAGGCGCCGCTGCCGTCGCCACCGACGGTGGCGAACGTCCAGAGGTCATCCGCGCGGGTGTAGGGCATGAACGTCTTCGCGAGGTTCGTGCGCACATCGGCTTCGAACTCTCGTTCGGCCGCCTCCGTGAGGAAGTAGCGCATGTAAAACGTCTTGTCGGTGAGCCCGAAAGCGTCGCGCAGAAGCTCCGTGGTGCGCCCGCGGGCGGCCCCGCCGTGGGGCGTGTTCAGTCCGATGAGCGCGGCCGTTCGTTCGGGATATCGCATCCCGAACTGCCAGAGCACGGCACCGCCCCAGTCGTGGCCAACGATCACGGCGCGTTTGAGGCCGAGGGCGTCGAGCAGGCCCACGATGTCGGCGGTGACGACCTTCATGGTGTACTCGCGCGGGTCGGCGGGGGCATCGGTCTCGCCGTATCCGCGCATGTCGGGGGCGATGGCGCGGTAGCCTGCCTCGGCGAGCGCGGGAAGCTGGTGGCGCCACGAGTACCAGAGTTCGGGCCAGCCGTGACACATGACCACGGGGAAGCCCTCGCCCGCCTCCGCCACATGCATGCGGATGCCGTTTGTCTCAACGATCGAGTGCCGGATGTTCGTTGCCATGAGTCCAAATCATACGCCGGCGCGCGCGGGCCATCCGGCGAGCCAGCATATGACCTCCCTCCCCTTCTCCACGCGACCGCTCCTACACGTTTCCAACACTCGACGGCGTTTACCGATCGGCTGGCCTGGGCGTAGCATCCGCGCCACGCGCGCAGAGGAGCACGACAGCATCGAGGGATCGGCCCTTAACGTTTGTGAAGATTTCGCAGTGGCGTGTGGGAGCTATTGGCCGTATCGATGGATGCATTCACCCTACGCCCCCGAAGCAGAAGGTAAACCTTACAGAACCATATCCGGCGACGGTGCCGG
Organism: Tepidiformaceae bacterium; assembly: GCA_046713815.1. Taxonomy (GTDB): domain Bacteria; phylum Chloroflexota; class Dehalococcoidia; order Tepidiformales; family Tepidiformaceae; genus JBBDMZ01. The sequence continues at coordinate 12,966 of JBKKBS010000476.1, read as the reverse complement.
ATCATCCCAGCCGACGAACACCCGCTGACCCCGGGCGCCGGCGCCACATAGAGGGAACCAGGAACTATGCGTACGCATCGAACGGGGAGCGGGATGCTCCTCAAGATTGGGACAGCCGCGCTCGCGATGTCCGCATTCCTCGCCGCTGGCCTGCTCGGCAGCGGCACGCAAGAGGCCGAAGCGCGTCCTCCCGTGGACGACTACAGTGCCGTGCCCGGCGGCAACGGCAACGGTAACGGCCCCAAGGGCGACAACTTCAAAAACCCAATGGCCGAGAAACAGGATCAGCTGAAGCAAAAGGCGCTTCAGAAAGTGCTGAAGGGCCAGGCGAGGCCGAGGGGCACGAATGCCGTGGTCGAAGCAGGCAAGGGCCAGTTCGTCGAATTGGCGAACGAAGGCACCGACCCCGTTTTCGTGATCATCGCCGAGTTCGGCAACGCCCGGCATTCGGCGTTCTGTGACTTCGGACAGACGTGCGCGTTCCCTGGCGACGGCACCGCGACCACCTACGAGGGTCCCCTACACAACGAAATTCCGGAGCCCGACCGTAGTGTGGATAACTCATCGCTGTGGCAGGAAGACTACGACGGCGCCCATTACGACGATATGTACTTCAACCGGATGGCCGAATACTACGAAACCCAGTCATCTGGCCGCTACTCCATCGTTGGGGACGTGAACGGATGGGTGCGGGTGCCGTTCAACGAGGCTCGTTATGGACGAGACTTCTGCGGCGGCATCGTCTGCAACAACACATGGTTCCTCATTCGCGATGCGATGGCGTACTGGGTCCAGGGCCAGCTCACAGCGGGCCAGACATCCGCGCAGATTGCATCATACCTCTCCACCTTTGACGTCCAGGACCGTTACGACTACGACGCGGACGGGGTTTTTGACGAAAAAGACGGATACATCGATCATTTCCAAATCGTGCATGCGGGAGGTGACCAGGCGGCCGGCGATCCCATCTACGGTACCGACGCAATCTGGAGCCACCGTTGGTACGCCCAGGTAGTAACGTTCGGAACGGGCGGTCCCACCGTAAACGGCACGGTTGTGCCATTCGGCGGACTGAATGCGGGGCAGGGCGGCCCTTCAGGTGGGTTGGCTGGCGGGATACCGAACAACCCGGTGGGCGTTTGGGTCGGTGACTATACCATCCAGCCTGAGAACGGCGGCCTCGGAGTGTTCGCGCACGAGTACGGCCACGATCTCGGTCTTCCCGACCTTTACGACACCTCAGGCAACACCGGTGGCGCCGAGAACTCGACGGGCTTCTGGACGCTCATGTCCTCCGGCGCCAACATTGGTGATGGCGGCCCGAACGGCATCGGCGACCATCCCACAGACCTTGGTGCGTGGGAAAAGTTCCAGCTCGGCTGGCTTGGCTTCCCCGGCGCCCCAGGCGGCACCTTCTACCAGGTAGCATTCGCCGGGTTGAAGTCGACCCATAAGCTTGGCTGGTCTGAGTTCGCCAACAAGCAGGCGCAGGCGCTCTTCGTCGTGCTACCGGATAAGGCGAAAGACATCGTCCTCGTCGATCCCCCGCAGGGCGACTGGGTGTTCTACAGCACCTCGGGCGACGACCTGAACACCTCGATGACAAAGACCACTGGCATCGTGCCGGGGGCACTGACCGCCACCGTGTGGCACGAGATCGAGGAAGACTGGGACTACGCCTTCATCGAAGCGCGCGTGGGGACCACCTGGACGGAACTCGTGACCAACCTCTCCGACAACGCCGACGACCAGAGTGGCTTCAATCCCAACGGCACCGGGATTACGGGGTTCCGCGGACTGACAGCGCTGACCGCTACGCTGACCGCTGGAACGAATGCGCTTCGCGTGCGGTATCAAACCGACGGCGCCGTCGCGGAGCTCGGTTTCGTGATCGACGATATCAAGATCGGTGGCGTCTCGGTGGGCAACGCCGAGACAGACACAGAAGGCTGGGTCTTCGACGGATTCGTTCGTACCACGGGGAGCGAGACATCGTTCCACTTCAATGCGTATGTGGTTGAGAACCGCGGTTACCGGAGTTACGACACGTCCCTCGCGACGGCGTACAACTTTGGCTTCCTCAACACGATGCCGGACTGGGTCGAGCACTTCCGCTACCAGGACGGCATGCTCATCAGCTACTGGGACACGTCTTTCGGTGACAATGGCGTGGGCGACCACCCCGGCGGCGGACTGATCCTGCCGATCGACGCGCATCCGACGTTCCACCACTATTGCGACGGGCAACTCGTTCGGCCGCGAGTGCTTTCGTTCGACTCGACGTTCACCCTGGCACGGACGGACGCAATCACCATCAACAAGAATGGATGTGCGACGAACATCGCCAGCCAGCCAGCCGTTTCGAAGTTCAACGACATGCTGGACTACTGGTTCCCGGTCGACGAACATCCGGTACCGCTGGACCACGTGGGTCGCTACGAACCTGAGTGGGTCGGCGTGAACGTTCCCAAGACGGGAACGACGATCCGACTTGTTGACGTGGATGACAAGGGATTCCTCACCATCCACGTCAACAAGTAGCCAGCAGCGAGCGCGGCAAGCAAGAGTAGGGGCCGGCAGAGTACCGGATCGGCACCACACCAGAACGGCCCCCTCACGCGAGGGGGCCGTTTCGTCGGGCGGCCAATCCGGTACTCTGTACCCTCATGCACAATCCCGAGGATCTCGATGCGCTCGAAGTCGTGGTGCTGGGGGTGCTGTCGATCGGGCTGCCGCCGTCGCGGGCAGCGGGGGACGACACGTTCCGCGTCGATCATGTGACGGCGGTGGTGGCGTCGTTGGCGGAGGAGTCGCGCCGGGACGTGCACCTCGGTCCCGATGGCATGTCCGTGCTGCCCGCGTTCCGTGGACAGCTTCGCGGTGCGATCGAGTCGCTCGCACTCAAAGGACTGGTGGCGTTTCAACCCGCCGGTATGCCCGCGGCCGCTGGCGGGTTCGAGGCCGGCCTCGAACTCGACCTCGTTAACCCGGACGAGCATCCCGCCCTCCTCGACCGCTACCTCGGCCAGCTCTGCATGGAGAAGCTGTTCAACATCCCCGCCGTCTACCCGTATCTGATGGAACGCTACGCGCGCTCGGGCGAGGTCTGGCGGCGCGTGCGCCAGGCGGGCTACCAGAGGTAAGCGGCTGTCGGCTCTCGGCTCTCGGCTGTCTGATCAGCCCCCGAGAGTAGGGGCTGGCAGCAGCCAGCCCTCGGTCCATCCCGTAGAATCGCCCCCAATGCATCCCGACCTCATCGCCTTCGCGGAGTCCGAGGCGCGGCGCTGCCAGGTGCCGGGGCTCGCGTTTGGGGTCGTTCATGATGGACGCATGTACACGGCGGCGGTCGGCGTCACGAACGTGGACCATCCGCTGCAGGCGACGCCGCGGACGTGGTTCCAGATCGGGTCGACCTCCAAGACCGTCACGGCGACGGCGCTGATGCTGCTGAGCGAAGAGGGCCGCGTCGACCTCGATGCGCGCGTGCGCGACTACCTCCCGGATTTCGCGCTTGCCGACGAGTCCGCGGCGGAGGTGGTGCGGCTCCGGCACCTGGTGACGCATCACGCGGGCTGGGACGGCGACTACTTCCGCGACACCGGTCGCGGCGATGATGCGATCGCGCGCATCGTGGCGAAGCTCGCGCGATCGCCGCAACTCGTGCCGCCGGGCACGGCCTTCAGCTACTGCAACTCGGCCTTCTACGTGCTCGCGCACATCATCGAGACGATCGCGGGTATCCCCTTCGAGGCGTTCATCCGCGAGCGGGTGTTCGCGCCCCTGGGGATGGAACAGAGCGCCTACTTCCCCGAACAGGCGCTCACCGGCCGCGTGGCCGCCGGACACATCGTCACGGTCGACGGTGCACGGGTGGCAAGCCCCTGGAACGTGCCGCGCAGCATCGCCGGTGGCGGCGGCGTCATCTCGACCGTCGAAAACCAGCTCCGTTACGCGGCCTCCCACCTGCCCGCGGGATCGCTGCCCGGCCTGGCGGCCGTGCTCGAGCCCGAAACGGTGGCGTTTATGCAGTCCAGGCAGGCGGACGCGGGAAGCATGTGCGAGGCGATCGGCGTGTCGTGGATGCTCGATACCATGGGCGGCGAGCGCATCGTCAAGCACGGCGGCGCGACGAACGGCCACCTCTCGTCGTTCGAGCTGGTGCCGGACCGGGGCTATGCCTGTACGGTGCTGACGAACTCCGACGGCGGCCGCGAGGCGCGTGATACGGTCGCGGCTGCCTGCCGCCGCCACTTCCTCGGAGTCGAGCCCGACCCGATCGTGCCCGCTATCCCGCTGGCACCCGTGGAGGAGTATGTTGGGCGCTACCGGGCAACCCTCGCCACAATTGAGGTGAGCGTCGACAGCGGCTCACTCGTGGCAACGGATGTGTCTCCGGAGCGGCAGTTCGCCGAGCGTCGCCTCCAACCGCTCCCCCAGCCGCCGTCGCCGCTGGTGTTCGTGGGCGCGGACCGCACCGCGATTGCGCTGGGGCCTCGGGCGGGAGAACGCGTGGAGTTCTTGCGCGGAGACGACGGGGCGATCTCCTGGTTGCGCTGGGATGGGCGCCTGGCGCGGCGGGAGTGAGCCCTCACTCCCGACCCCTCTCGCGTCGGGAGAGGGGAGCACGGCCGGTTACAACCGCGGCGGGCCTTGCTGGATGCGCTGTCGCACGATATCGAGTTGACCGGCCTCGCGGGGGATCTGCCACATCGCCTCGTTGTACCAGGTGGCGCCGGCGTCGGCCCACGGCTCAACCACCGCCCGCGTTCCGCCAGCGTCGTCACCGGGCGTCGTGCCTTCGCCCACGTAGTCGAATGGCGGTGTCGATTCCCGGTTCGCCTCGATCCAGTCGCGTGCTTCTTTAAGCGTCTCAGGCGTGCCCTGGTGGACGAGACCGTCGTATTTCAGCACGCGCCGCATCGACTTCATCCTGGGCCAAACGCCGACCATCCAGATGGCGATTCGTGGCTGTTGGATCGGAGGCGGTGGCGGTTGGAACGCTGTCTCGCGGACGGTGTAGTGCTTACCCTCATAGTTGAAGGGCTGCCCCTTCCAGAGGCCGGTCAGGATGTCGAGGCCCTCGTCCACCAGCTCCGAGCGCAGGCGGATATCCGTCACTTCGCCGAACTCCGCAAACCCGGTATCGATTGCGCCCATGCCGACCGCGAGGATGACGCGTCCGTTCGAGAGGTTGTCCACGGTCGTTGTTTTGCCTGCGAGATCCCAGGGGCGCATGCGCGAGACGGGGGTGAGCATGGTGCCGAGGCGGATGCGCTCGGTCACCATCGCTGCCGCGCCCAGCGCGACCCATGCATCGATGCCCCAGACGGCCTCCCAGACGAAGAACCCGTCCCAGCCCGCTTGCTCCGCCTCCCGGGCCATGTCGGCGGCAACGCGCGCGTCTCCAAACGGCAGAACGAACCCGAATTTCATTTGTGCCTCCTTCGAGGAGTGGTAGATTGGCACTCAGGGCCGCTGTCTTCCGACAGCGGTGCGGACCGTACCGGCGTAACGCGACACCCGTCGTCGCGTTAGGTGGCGACGGGCTCGCGGATGAGCGGACCGAGGACGGTGAGCGCCTTCACAAGCTCGTCCGCGACAGCCTGGGCGAGCGTGGCGTCGAGACGTTCGAAGGGGAAGATGCGGTGGATGCGACGCCACGAGGGCGTCCACTCCTCGAGTTCCCAGCCGTCCCCGAGCGCGGCCATCAGTTCCGGGGCGCGGGCGGCCAGGCGGGCGGCCCAGGCGTCGTTGCGCTCGACCGGGCCCTCGAAGTGGAGGCCGAGTTCGACTTGCTGGCGGGACATGTGGGGCTGCACCTCGAAATGCGCGGTGGGGTCGCCGTAGTGCAGTTGGAGGATGGTCCACATCACCTTGCGCTCGGGCGCGGGTACGGACGCGGGCAGGGACCGCATAGCCAGCTCCTCCGTCAAGAACACGAACTCACGGGTCTGCATCACACCGTTGCCGGTCGCCATCTCAGGGCCGTCCTTCCGCGGAGGGTTCGATGACAAGCTTGCGGTTCGCGACACCGGAGACGAGGCTGCGCCCGATGGGGCCATCCAGGTCATAGAGCGCGCATTCACCCAGTGCGACGCCGTCGCTGGCGCGGTGCTCGACCACGTCGAAGCCGAGCCACTCGCCGCGCGGCAGGCGGTGGAGATAGAGGGTGATGTCCGCGTTCACGAACTCGAGGCCGTTGCTCCCGGAGTTGGCGAAGGGGTTGGTGTAATCGGCGGCGAAGGCGGCGCGCACGAAGGGGCTCATCTCGACGCCCTCCGCGAGGGGGCGGTTCTCGCGCAGCCAGGCGCGCTTCGGACCGACGATGCCGAAGCCGCCGTTGATGGCGCGCGTGTCCCACATCGGTTCACGCTCGGATGGCCAATCGGGCGCCGGTTGGAGCGCATCCGGCTGGGGGACATCCCAGGTCGAAGGGCTCCAGACCTCTCCTTCCGGGTTCGCGGCGCGACGGAGCATGACGCAACTGGCGCGCGCGATCACCGTGCCGTTCGACTCGAAGGTCGCGTCGACCACGCGGATGCGGTTGCCGTCGCGAACGATGGATGTTCGTACCTCGTTTGGGGCGAAGGGCGGCTTGCGGAAGAGGTCCACGGTGAGGCGGGCGGGCTGGAAGGCCGGATCGCCATGGCGCTGCTCGATCTCGTGAGCCATCAGCCCGGCAACGACGCGCCCGTGCAGCGAGTTCGGGTCCCAGGGGCCTCGGCAGACGTCGTGGGGCCGGTAGCGGCCGTCGCCGTCGGCTTGGAAGAACGGTTCGTAGGTCATACGTGCCAATGATCGCCGGTGACGTGCGAATCCGCCAACTCCTCGCTCTCGAAGTGCATGCGATCGCGCAAGCCGGGTGATCTTACACGGGCACCGGCGCGAGATGCTTTGAGACGAAGGCGTCCATGCGCGCACTCGCTTCGAGGCCGAGGGCGTTCGGGAAGCCGTTGAGGCCGTGCAGGCCGCCCGGGTAGACCGCGAGTTCCGCCTCGTTCCCATACTCCGACCAGCGCGCGGCCATGAAAAGCGTGTCGTCAAGCAGGAGGTCCATGGTGCCCACGGTGAAGAGCGCCGGGGGCATGCCGGTGAGGTCGGCGAAGAGGGGTGAGACATCCGGGTCGGTGAGCAACGAGGCGTCCGGGACGAAGTGGTCCACGAACCAGCGCATGAAGGGCGTGCTAAGGATGAGTTCGCGTTCGCCCCAGTTGGCGGCGCTGGGCGTCATGCGCAGGTCGTAGACGCCGTACACCAGGTTCGCGGCGGCAAAGCCCCGGTACCCGTGGCGGTCGCGCATGCGCAGGAGCGTGACTGCCGCAAGGTGCCCACCAGCGGACTCGCCGCCAATGAAGATGCGGTTGCTGCCGAATTCGCGGCGGCCGTTCTCGATCAACCATGCGGCCACGCCTTCGCAGTCGTCGGGAGCCGCGGGATAGGGATGCTCTGGGGCGAGCCGGTAATCGACGCTCACTACCACCAGGTTGTGCTGGCGGCTGAAAGCGAGCAGGCGGGGGTCTGCGTGGTGGGCGCGGCCGAGAACCCATCCTCCGCCGTGAATGTGCAGGTAGATCCCGTCAATGCGGTCCGGGATGAATAGGCGGACCGGCACATCGCCGGTAGGCATCGAGAGCATGCGGTCCTGCGCCTCGTCGGCCAGGATGAGCGGCCCCCACATGCCCTCGCCGCGCTCGCGGGCGTCGCGCGTTTCCTGCGGCGGCCGCGTCCACGCTGGCGGGACCCCCGTGAACATTGCTTCGACCTGCGCGTTGAAGGCGGCCGTCTCGGTGGAGATGGCCTCGGGCCGGAAGACTGCCGGGTCGATCGAGATTGCCATGCGCTCGCCTCCTTGATTGGGCCTATTCTCGGGCGACGCGTGGCGGAGGTCGAGTGATTCAACACGAAGAGACGAAAAGACGAAAAGGATGGAACGACCTGAAACCGTTCGGCGCTGACCTCAGGTGAGGCGCGAGGCAGGCGCTCCCCTCCGGTCGCGGCTATGATGTTCCCCGCGATTTAGCCGACCCAGGCTTCGTTGCCGACGGCGCCGGGAAGAGGGCCTTCCATGCTGAAGCGGCGCAGCTCGGTGCGGCTGCTGAGGGGCAAGAAGCAGTGCGCGCAGCGCCGCGGTCGCGGCAGTTCGACAGGCACGAGGGTCTTGTGTGCGCCGTGGTCGGGGCAGACGAGTTCGAATTCGATGACTTCGATGTGCATGGTGTCCTCCTCGCCTCGCTCACTGGTTGAGCAGATGTGTCCATAGCGTAATCCGATGTCTCGCCATGTCTACGGCCTTTGTGCAAACAGAGTGTGAACTTTCCGTAACCCCGGGAACACGGCCGTTCGGCCCAGGAACGAGGACCGGGTGGCGTGCCGCACCATCGTCGCCGAGCTATCGCTGACCAGCTCCGACCTTCCAGGTCTCTCCGAGCCACCGCGCCTCCACCATGAAATCGTCTCGCGACAAGGAGGGGAATCCTCGATTAAGCTCGATCACATGCTCGACGGTATTCGCGGAGACATCCAGGCGACGCGCGACCGCGACCCCGCGGCGCGCAGTGCGACCGAGGTGGTGCTCTTCTACCCCGGCTTCCATGCGCGCCTGGCGCACCGCTTCGCGAACGCCCTCTATCGGCGCAACGTGCCGCTCCTCCCACGCGGGATCATGCACCTTACGCGCTTCCTCACCGGCATCGAGATCCACCCCGGCGCGATCATCGGCCCGCGCTTCTTCATCGACCACGGCATGGGCGTGGTGATCGGCGAAACGGCTGAGATCGGCGAGAACGTGATGCTCTACCAGGGGGTCACGCTGGGCGGTACAAGTACGCGGCGTGTAAAGCGTCACCCCACGCTGCGGGACAACGTCGTCGTGGGCGCAGGGGCGAAGGTGATCGGGGCGATCGAGATCGGCGAGAACTCCCAGATTGGTGCGGGCAGCGTGGTGGTGACGAACGTGCCCGCAAATGCGACCGTCGTCGGCGTGCCGGGGCACATCGTGTCGTTCCGCGACGACTCCAACGGCGTGATCCAACGCCTGCCCGACCCGGAGTGGGAACGCATGAACGAACTCGACGCGAAAGTGGCGGAACTTCACGACCTCGTCCACCACCTCGAAGAGCACGCTGTCGAGACGCACGACGGCCACCACCACGAAGAAGAAGAGACACCTGTTCGGTAGCCGCGCCCTCAGTGGGCGCGTACGGGTTAAGTGGTTGGTGGCGTCGATCAGGATTGGGCGCGGAAACACGCGGCGTGCTCGGGCGGAGGCTCGTGCCGTTGTGATGGCGCCCTCTGGACTGAAGTCCTGGTGGGAGCGGCGGGCGGCGGGCCGAGGATCAGGGCGGGGAAGGCGGCCGGTGCGTAGGATTCGGCTGAATGGGAGAGATTGCGGCCTTGATAGCGGCGGTGACGTGGGCCGCGACGAGCATCGCCTTTACCCAGTTCGCGGCGCGGACCGCCCCGGCCGTCATCAGCGCGTTGAGGCTTGGTTCGGCGAGCTTGTTGCTGCCGTTCGTGCTCCTCTTCTCCGGCCAGGCGGGCGACCTCGCGGAAGCGTCGTGGCAGACGCTGGCGTGGGTGATTGTGAGCGGCTCGCTGGCCTATGCGGTGGGAGACACGCTTTACATCCAGGCCCTGGGCGCGCTGGGTATGCAGCGCACATTCCCGATCTCGATGGCGCTGTTCATCGGACTGACGGTAGCGGGCGGCGTGCTGTTGCTGGGCGAGGATTTCACATGGGGGCTGCCCGCGGGGGCCGTGCTCATCGGTGCGGGCATATCGCTGATCGTCGTCCCGCGGGCGAAGGATGGCCTTGCGGAGCTAGCGCCCGGCGAGGGGGATCTCATCGTGGCAGAGCCGGAGGGCCTGAAAGCGAAGAGATCGGCGCTCTCGGGATACTTCTTGCTGTTATTGGTGGGTATCTTCTGGGCCGCGGCGAGCCTCTTGTTGGCCGGGAAGCGGGGCGAACTCGGGGCGGTGGCTGCGGGCACGATCCGTTTACCCGCGGGAGCGATCGCCCTCCTGGCGTTCACGGCGGTAGCGCAGCGGGATGCTCTCCAGGAACCGTTCCGCGACCGGCGGCACCTGCTGGCGATCGTCGTCGCAGGAGTCATCGGCACGGGTTTGGGGAGCATGATGTATGTGTATGCCGTGGTGGAGGCGGGCGCGGCGAAGACGGCCGTGTTATCCGCCACGGCGCCGCTCATGGGCCTGCCGCTGGCGGTGATATTCCTCAAGGAACAGGTCGACTGGCGCGTGGGCGTGGGGACGCTGCTCTGTGTGCTGGGGATTGGGTTGGTGGTGGTGGTGTAGCGAAGTCGAAAGTGCCTGGTGCAAAGTCCAACTCCCGGAGTGTCGATGCGTCGCCGCGAACCGTGCGCTGGCTCCGGGGCGCTTGCACACGCGCGCGCTACTGATTGCCCGCGCTGCTCATGGCGCGCGAAAGCCGAGAGCCGACCGCGGCCAGCGCGTCAGAGGGAGCGGGCGCGGGGGACGACGTCCGCGGCGAGAAACTCCGGGATGTCGTCGGAGGCGAAATCAAAGTGCTGGAACTCGACCTCCTGGAGTCCGAGGACGGCGAGCTGGCCGATACGGTCGAGGATCTCGTCGATGCCGCCGACAAGCATGCCGCGAGCCTTCGCGCCCTCGCGGTATTCGGCCGTGGTGGCGCCGGCGGGCGAGCCGAAGATTCGCATCACCTTCTCCGTGGCGACGTCCAGGTGGCGTTCGCTGGGGCCGACGATGGCGAACATCATCATCGAACGGCGGATAGTGGCGGGGTCGCGCCCTTCCGACTCGCAGTGGCGTTGGAGCACCTCGACCTTCGCGCGGTAGGCGTCGGGAGGGAGGTTCACGCAGTTCCACTCGGCCGCGTGCTGGGCGACGAGCTTGAGTGTGCGCTTTTCCCCCGCGCCGCCGATAAGAAGGGGTGGGCCCCCGGAAGTGCCGGGCTTGGGCAGGCAGTTGGCGTTCTCAAGTTCGAAGTGCGTGCCGGCGTAGCTGGCGGAGCCTTCGGCCCAGAGGGCGCGGACGACCTGGATGGCCTCTTCGAGGCGGTCGAAACGCTCGTTCACGGGCGGGAAGGGGATGCCGTAGGCCTTGTGCTCGGGCTCGTTCCAACCGGCGCCCATGCCCATGACGAAGCGTCCGCCCGAGAGGATGTCGAGCTGGGCGGCCATCCGCCCCACGTCCACGGGCGAACGGAAGGTGACGGGCGACACGAGCGGCCCGAAGCGGATGCGCTTCGTCTCCCGAGCAGCGATGACGAACGAAAGATACGCCTCCAGCGAGTCCTGCTGGTTGGCGGCGCCGATGAAGTAGTGGTCCGAGCGGAAGACCGTGGGGAAGCCGAGGCGCTCGGCAAGGGCGAGGATGTGCGACCAGCGCTCCCAGGTGAGCCCGTTCTGGCCTTCGACCATGAGTCCGATGTCCATGGTGTCATCCTACGCCGGGCGTCTGTTGCAGGGCCGTATGGCAATGCGGCCCTACGGGCGCCTCAAACGATCACGGGGTCCGCGTCAGGCTGGCGCAGCGCCAAGGATCGACGCGAGTTCCGTACGGGCCATGGCACGCCGCCAGCGGCCACGGAGGGCCGCGACTCCCAGGCGGCCTTCCTAGAGTTTCTCAACCTGGAGGAAGTCGAGCTCGACGGGGGTCTCGCGGCCGAACATGTTGACGAGAACCTTGACTTTGCCCTTCTCGGAGTTGATGTCCTCGACCGTGCCGACGAAGTCTTCGAAGGGGCCGTCGACGATGCGGATGCTCTGGCCGACCGTGAAGCCGATGCGGACGCGCGGCTGCTCCATGCGCATGGCACGCAAGATGTGACCGACTTCCTCTTGCGAAAGCGGGACGGGGCGCGTGCCAGAACTGACGAAACCGGTGACGCCGGTGGTGTTGCGGATCATGTGCCAGGCTTCGTCGGAATCCGGGTCGCCTTCACGCAGTTCGATCGTCTGCACGAGGACGTAGCCGGGGTAGAGCTTCTTCTTCACGGTGCGGCGCTGGCCGTCGCGAATCTCGATCTCGTCTTCCGTGGGGACGACCACATGGAACACCTTGTCCTTGGCGTCCATCTGGTCGACGGTGGCGCGGATGGCGTGGCGCACCTTGTTTTCGTGGCCGCTATACGTATGGAGGAAATACCAGCGCCGGCCGGCGGCAGTGATCTCCTCGTCCGGGAGCTGTTCCTGCTCGGCGATGTCGTCGTCCTTACGGCGACGGACCACCTTCGGTTTGGGTTTCTGAGCGGTGATGCCGCTAAGCGCGGTAATTGGTGCGGGGTCGTTAGTCATGGTTTAAAAGAAGACCTTTTCGATCACCCAGCCGAAAAACAAGTCGACGCCGCCAAGCACGAGGCCAACAGCGACGGCGACGATCGCGACGACGATCGTGAGGTAACGTGTCTCAGCGACGGTGGGCCAGGTGACCTTGCGCAGTTCGGAGATTATGTCGCCAACGAAACGCGGTTCAACGCGTCCGAGGAAGCTGAAAGGATTGCGGCGCCGTTGGGGAGCGGTGGGGCGGGCGACACTGGCCGCGAGGGGCGCCGCCGCCGGACGCGGGAGATTCTCGCGGAGCCTCCGCGTACTCTCGCCCGAGGCCGCGCCGGTTGCGCCAACCGTCCGCCGTCGTTGCGTTCGTGCCATGCGTTATCGCGTCTCCCGGTGGGACCGGCGCTGGCGGCAGCGCGGACAGAACTTGTTCAGTTCCATACGGTCTGCATCGTTGCGACGGTTTTTTTCGGTCGTATAGGTGCGCTCGCGGCATTCCGTGCAGGCGAGGTGAATGATGATGCGATCGCCTTTGCCTTTGGCCATCTGATTTGCTCCTTCGCCTATGCGATGATCTTTGTAACGACGCCCGCACCAACGGTGCGGCCGCCTTCGCGGATGGCGAAGCGCAGGCCTTCTTCGATTGCGATCGGCTGGATCAGCTCCACGTTCATCAGCACGTTGTCCCCGGGCA
>JBKKBS010000475.1:0-3553 GCA_046713815.1 Tepidiformaceae bacterium | reverse complement strand
TCCGCATCGGCGGGGGTTAGAGAATTACCTGGCAGCCCTGGTCGGACTGGTCCACTAGACCGTCCTTATCGTTGTCGATCCCGTCGTTGCAGGTCGCGGGCACAAAGAAGTAGTTTTCCGGGGTGCTCGCGGGGTTGGTTGGGATCGATCCGTACTGGGTCTCGACGGTGTTGGCGACGCAATCACCGTCGGAATCGGTGGTCGAAGGCGTGCATGGGGTCGTCGGTGTCGGGGTGGGGGTGGGACCGGTGATGTTGATTGTGGCCACCACGTCGTTGTTCCCGCAGAGGCCCATGTAGCAGGCTTCGAAGCGTATGGTGATCCTCTCACCACTCGACACGAGGCGCTCGAACGTGAACGTTGGGCTGTCCCGGAAATCGCGGTACCTGTTGACCTCCCCGTTCGTCTCAATCACATACCAGTGGGTGACGGTGTTGGGCCGGATGGGAGTGTAGCTTCCCCGGCATGTGAAGCGGAGGGTGGCGGACGGCGGGTTACCAGCGTAGGGGCCATCGATCGTGCTGTAGCTACACGTCGCGTTCACCGTTGGGGCCTGCGGCGCGGGCGTGGGCGTGATGGTGGGGGTCGGGGATGGTGTGGATGTGCGGGTCGCCGTAGCCGTGGAGGTATTTGTCGCCGTCGGAATCGCCGTGGCGGTCGCTCCGGGAGGTGGGACCGGCGTTCGCGTGGACGTGGCGGAAGGCGTGTCCGCGCCTTTTACCGTGGGCGTGGGCGTGGGACCCGCGATCTCGATGTCGAGACGTTGGTCGCCGTTCTTGTCCTCGGTACGCACGGAGAGGTTGCCATCTTCGTCGTAGAGATGCACGGCCAGACTGGTGGAACCGCCGGCCGGGTTCACGACCTCGATACGGTACTTCCCGGCATCGGGGCCGGTCAGGATGATCTGGTTCGTGCCAGCGTCGGGGCCTGGAGAGCGGTTGATGCAATTCGGGTCGCGCCAGCTGTGGCGGAAGACGTAGGACGCCCCGGGAATGTCGCGCAGGGCCTTCTTGGCCGCCTCGTCCGGGGTACCACGGTCGAATGTCCCAACCACATGGCCCTGCGGATCGATGAGCCGCACGCGAAGGTCGCTGGGGACGGTGATGATGAGGGCGCTGAGGTCGTTGCTGGCCTCGAAGAGCACGCTGCTGCGCACCTTGCCCGCATAGACATCAAGCGTGGTGCGGCTGGCATAGAATGGGTCGTTGATGAGGATCTTGTCCGTTGCGGGATCGATGCCGACGGCGGCGATCCAGTGTCCGGGGACCTCGAGAATGACGGGCCGGCCGGCCTTCAGTTCGTCGCGGACCTGGCTCTCGGCACCGGAGCCGATGGAGCGGAAACGCACGGTGGGCGTCCCGGGACGGGCACGAGCGATCTCGGCGGAGAGTTGGTTTGCGGCGGCCCAGATGACATCACCGTAGATGTAGCCCTGGCTGACCCAGCCACGGGAGGTTTTCTTCGCGCCAATGTTGAGCCAATTGTTCAACTGTTCCGGGGTGAGCGACTGGCCGTCCGGCATGGCGGCAAGCTGGAACAAGGACATGACTGTCGCCACGGACGACATCGCGCAACCGCACTGGGAGATCGTGCTGCCGCAGAGGTTCTGGGCGCGAAACTCCTCGTCCTGGGCCCTGGCGTACTCCGCATTTCCCCAGCGAGTGTCGTTCTGGGCGAATAACGGTGCCGTCCGATCGAGGCCGGCGGTGGCCATGGCGGCGAAGATGGCGGGCAGTTCGCGTGTGGCGCCCGCAAGCGGCGGCGGCGGCGGGCCGCCCTCGTCGGGGGCGCAGAGGTGGACGTCTTCGGCTTCGGCCTTGTCGATCAGCGTCTGGGGGACGGGTGTCGGTGTGGGGACGGCAATAAGCTTCTCGTCGTCGTTGTCGCGGCCCAGGGCGAAGAATAGGGCGAGGGCGCCGATGATCGCGGCAATGAGGACGGCAAGCGCGGCTATGAGGCGGCGAGGGGAGCCGATCCGGGGCGAGACCATAAGCCGGCCAGCGACTTCCTTCGGGGCACCGCCGCCTTCCGGGACGAGCAGCAACTTGAAGGCCTTGACCTCCTGGCGGCCGGTAAAGGGGCGCTTTTGCGGCTTCACGCGCACGGGCAGCCGCCCGCTTTCCCCGGGGTCCAGCTCGATGCGGCCCTGACCGAGATCAAACCGCAGGATTTCCTCGTCATCACGGCCCTCGAGGTTGAAGGCGCCGGGGACGTTGCCGTTGTTTTGGACCTCCACACGGAAGTCGCGCGCGGCCTGGGCTGGCACAAGGGCGACGGCCATGTCCTCGAATGGGCGCAGCGTAAAGGCGCCGACGGCGACCGCTTCCTGGCCGCTGCCGACGGAACGCGCGTTCACGGTGAAGGCGTAATCGGCGGCGGGTGCGCTGGAACTCTTGGGGGGGCGAATGGCGATCGTCGCGGTGGCCTGGGCATTGGGCATGAGCGGCAGCGACTGTGGGGTCACCGTGACCCACTCTGGGGGAATGTCAGTGACGGAGAGCGCAAGCTCTTCCACAACGCTGCCGCGGTTCGTGAGCGTGACCGTCGACGTTACCGATTGACCGGGATCGACATCGGACTGAGAAAGCGCGATGGCCATGCGCACGCGCGACGGAGGCGGGGCAGGCGCGGCTACCGGGATTGGCTCAAATGTTGGCGTCTCGGCGAAAGGGGCGGGCGAGAACGCGGCTGCCGCCACCGTGGGGACGGGCGGCGACAGAGGTGGCAATGGCAGAGCAGCCCCGGCAGTGGAGTCGGGTGCGAGCGGGCCAGCGCCTGGGTCGGCGGCGTCCGTGGAGTGAACCGGCTCCGGCTGTTCCGTGCCCGACGTGTCATCGCCTGTGTCGAACGGGGACTCCAGTTCGGGCGCAACCACGGCTTCGTTTAACTGAGTCGACGGCTCGTCGAATTCTTGACCGTCATCATTGCCGGCGATGGCGGGAATCGCCGTCCCGGATTCCTGCCCGAGCTCGGGGAGGTCGTCGTTCCCGAGCGTGGCCGCCGCCGATGCGACGACAGCCGCGGCCGCAGCCTCCTGGCCCACCATCGGCGCGGGAGCGACGGACGACGGCTCCTCCGGCGCGTGTGCGATCTCCGCGTCGACATCGCCGAAACGCAGGGTCTCCCCTGCGCGTAGGGTGTAGCGAGTGCGGGCAGGCAGGCGATTGCCGCCAACGATGGTGCCTCCCGATGAGCCGAGATCCTCGACGAAGATGGCCCCTTCCTCGACAACGATGCGGGCGTGACGGCGGGAGACCGAGATGTCGTCGATGTGAATACTGTTCTCGGCGGAGCGGCCGACGGTATAGGCGCCATCAGCCAGCTCCCGCTCTATGGCGCTCCCCGCGAGCCTGGCCCTGAAGACTGGATTGCCCATCTGCCCCAACCGGCCGCGAGTCACGCGTCGCATGCACGATAGCGAGCGGTGCGCCCGGTGTCACCGCTGTCGGGGAATCTTGACCGCGCTTTTCCGCCAGACGCACCGCATGTGATGGCGATACGGCTCGGTGGCGCGCGCGTATACTCCGGTTCGGCGAGCCGCCCGGGAGCGGCT
>JBKKBS010000474.1:0-3053 GCA_046713815.1 Tepidiformaceae bacterium | reverse complement strand
CGCTGGATGGAGGCGGGGACATCCGCCGAGAGGGTCATGTGCGGGTCGCCGACGGCATAGAGCACGGGGCCAGCGCCGATGCGGAACGAGAACTTCTTCGTGTAAGCGCGTTCGTGCGTGACGGCGTCTCCTTCGACCGCGGACGTGTAGGTGAGGCCCCAGTCGAGGTCGTCCACGGTGCGCATGTAGATTTCGTCGAGCTTGAAGTTGTAGTCCTGGATGGCGTGCACGAACTCGTGGGCGAGGGTTGTCTTGTGGCCCGAGGGCAGGTTCTCGAGGTCGAGCGTCTCACCGTCGTCGTGGACCACCCAGAGGGCGTCGTCCAGCGGCGAGTACAGGCCGAGCACCGAATCCGTGCCGAAGCTCTTGTAGACTGTCTCGTAATCTTGGTCGTCGCGAAAGTGGCCGAGGAGTCGGTAGAGCGTTGTCGTATTGTGAAACCACGCTCGGTCTTCGTCCGTGAGTAATGAATCCAAGAGTGCCGCCAGCTCCGAGCGAGCGACAAGGTTCACCTCGAGATTGGGCGGTGGTGGCAACTCCCGCACCGAGGCGACGTCGTCGAGCAGCTTCTTCAGCCCCGGCGAGAGCGTCGTAGGCGTTCCGCCTGGAGTCGCGCTCCGCGCGGGCGTTGTTGCAGTGGGGGTCGCGTTCGGGCGATCGGCCGGCGTCTCCGGCGTGCCCCGGCCCGAGCAGGAGGCCAGCGCCAGGAAAAAGACGGCGGTGAGCGCGAGGAGCGTAAGACGGAACGCTGTCATGAGGTCTGCCTTCCTTGCCCGAGGCTGCTGCCGTTCGCTATCCTGAATGTCTCGGCGCATTCGTCTAGCGGCCTAGGACACCGCCCTCTCAAGGCGGAGACCAGGGGTTCGAATCCCCTATGCGCTACCAGCTCTGACTCACCACGGAGTCACGGAGATCCGCGTGGTGGCCTCCGTGACTCGATGGGTTTGTGGATTCAAGAAGCGACGAGAAAGCATGTGGCCCGGCATCCATCATATGTGCTGGCCCCACGTTGGCGCGTCAAGGGTGCGTAACGGAGCGGCCCGTTCGGATACGATTCAGTGCACACCGAGCAAGGAGCGCACACGCGTATGGCTTTCGTTGACGAAGCAACCTCCCAAGCCTACAAGGCAGCATGGGACGCCTGGAAGAAGCAGGTAGACCACCTCCACCGCGTCTTTCTCGAGGGTGAGGCACTCAAGCCCGACCAGATCAAGGGCCTCCTGAACCGCGAGGCGCGGGCCAAGGAGAAATACGACGCCGCCAGGCTCGCGCTCCTCGGCCTCGACGATTCTCCGCTCGAAGAGCCAGCGGCCGGGGGCAACCCTTTCCGGTGACGTAAGTTCCCGTTCACGGTACGAACCCGCGCGCCGCCGTACACTGAGGCCGCGATGGCCGCTACCCGCACCGCATCCCGTCCGTTCGGCCGCCAGGCGGTCTACGTGCTCCTCGCCGTGCTCGCGGCGGTTCCCGTCGTTTTGTTCGCTCTCGGCGTCGTGGAGAGCAGCGACTTTTCGCTCGAAGGGCCCGGCGGGCCACTGCTCGCATTCTCGGCGGGGCTGCTGTCGTTTGCCTCCCCATGTGTTCTGCCGCTGGTGCCAGTGTACATAACACACATATCCGGGGCGAGCTTCGAGAATGGCCGTATGGTCGCCGACCGGCGAGTCACCTTCAGTCACGCGGTCGTGTTCGTGCTGGCGTTCTCGTCGGTATTCATCCTCCTCGGCACCGCCGCCGGTCTCCTCGGCACCTATTTCCTGACGGACAACAAGCTTGAGCTGCAGAAGTATTCTGGCATTCTGCTGATCGTCATGGGCATCCTGGTCGTGCCTCCACGGGGCCGGGGCGACCCGCTGCGTTCAGCGTTGCTGCTGATCGGCCTCACGGCCCTCTACTTCGCCCTCGTCGACCTCGCCGACCTGCGCGGTGACCGCGGCCGGATCCTCCTGCTCGCAGGAGCACTCGCGCTCGTTTGGCTCCGGTTTGCGGGCTACCTCCAGTTGACGTTGTTCTCCCGTACGGTCGAAGTGCGTCTCGGTGAAGGCCGCGAGGTCTCGTATGTGCGCACGGGGTTGATGGGCGTCGGCTGGTCACTCGGCTGGACGCCCTGCTACGGGCCGGTGCTCGGGAGCATCCTCGGCCTCGCGAGCACGAGCGGCGACGCATTCCAGGGCACATACCTCCTCGTCGCCTATTCAGCCGGGCTCTCGTTGCCGTTCCTCATCACCGGCCTCGCCCTCTCTGACGCTCAGGGGGTGTTGCGCCGGATGCAACGCTACTCGGGGATCATCGAGGTAGTCTCCGGGCTCCTCCTGATCGCGGTTGGCACGCTCCTCCTCACGGGCCGCCTGACCGCCCTCAACCAGTACTTCGGGTGGGGCGGCAGCAACAAGGGCCTCTGAGCCGCTGGCCCGAACTGTTGCCCGGCTGGTAATCTTGTTGTCCGGGGCGCGTTCGTCTAGTGGCCCAGGACGCCGCCCTTTCAAGGCGGAGATCAGGGGTTCGAATCCCCTACGCGCTACCAAATGATTCGAGCCCCGGCCTGCAAGTTTTAGGCGATGTTCACGATTGTCCCGAGGCCGGGGATACGGCCGAGGCCGGGACGGTCGATGATGTTCTCCACGGCAGTCTTGGCGTCAGAGCCGGTCGTTCCCATTTCGCGTGCAAGGGCTGCTACCACCACCGGTGCGGCAAACGATGTCCCGCTCCAGCGCGCCCAGCCCTTGAATTCATCCGGGTCCTTCGCGTATTTGACCACCAACACCGGCCCATTGAACGAATCGAAGAACGCGCTCACCACGTTCACGCCGGGTGCGCAGGCACGGACCCAGGAGCCCCAGTTACTGAATGGCGCCGGACCGTTCGGCCCGATCGCTCCCACGCTCACCACGCCGGGGAGGCAGGCGGGATACATCCTCCGCGAAATTCCGTCGTTGCCAGCGGACGCAACGACCACTGACCCCCTCCCTTGGATCGCCCGAATCGTCCTGGCCAGGGCACGAGTGCCACTGTTCGGCGTGTAGCCACCCATCGAGAGGTTGACGAGTGTCGTGCGG
>JBKKBS010000473.1:0-3333 GCA_046713815.1 Tepidiformaceae bacterium | reverse complement strand
GGGGGAGACGATCTTCGCGTGCCTACTCATGCCCATAGCATGGCGAAGACGATGGACAATCAATGCGGCGCTCGTGTCCGATCGGGGCCACGAGCGTACGTAATCGTCGCGCCCGCTATCGCTCGGGGCGCTCCCAGCGCGAGGCTTCGGCCTCTTCCTCTTCCTCCGCCGCCTCCGAGGGCTGCACAAAGGACGAGTCCGTCTTGCCGAAGCGGGACGTGTCGGAGCCCACGATCGAAGAGAGCGCGGGCGTTTCCGCGGCGTGGCCGTTGGGGGCGCCGCCGACGCGCGCGAACGGGCTCGCCTCCCGCGCCTGGACGTGTTGCCAGACGTGGCGTTCGCCTGGCAGCGCTAGGCGTCCGTCGTGCAGCTCCTCCACGCGGTCAACGAGCTGCATCACGAGCGGGTCGTGCGTGCACGCTACGAGGGTCGCGCCCTCTTCATGTGCGAGGTCGCGCATGAGCGTAAAGATCGTCACTGCCGACGAAGAGTCGAGTTCGCCCGTTGGCTCGTCGGCGAGGAGGAGCGTCGGGCTGTTGGCAAGGGCGCGGGCGATGGCGACGCGCTGCTGCTCGCCCCCGGAAAGCTCATACGGGCGGTGCTCGGCGCGGCGGCCGAGGCCGACCATGTCGAGCAGGCCATGAGCGCGTCGCACGCGCTCGCCGTGTCCGCGACCGGCGATACGCATTGGCAGCTCCACGTTTTCGCGCGCGGAGAGCAGCGGTAGAAGGCCAAAGGACTGGAACACCACGCCGACGTGATGGCGGTGAAAGCGGTCGAGATCGCGTTCCGGCAACGCGTCGATGCGGCGCTCGTCGATCCAGACCTCGCCCTCGGTCGGGCCGTCGAGGCCAGCGATCATGTTCAACAAGGTCGTTTTGCCCGATCCGGAGCGCCCGACGAGCGCGACGCACTCTCGCGGCTCAATTACGAGACTGACGTCGCGTACGGCCCAGATGTCGCGACCGGCAAGCGTGAACTTGCGGGACACTCCCTTCACCTCGATGCGCGCGGCCGTCACCGGTCGCTCTCCGCCGGGATGATTTCGATCGTGCCATCGCCCATGACGAGCCGCGCCCGCTCCCGGATGTTGAGTTGCTCCAAGAACTCGCGTGGGATCTGGATGCGGCCGGCGGTGTCGACGAGCGCGTACTCAAGGTGCACGACGTTCGCCTTCCCCTGCCCCACTTCCACATGGCGCACGATCTCCGCGCTCGTGCGTCCGTCGCGGATGGCGACGACGCGGTCGACGCGGGCGGCGATGTCCGGGTCATGGGTCACGACGACGATTGTCACGCCCTCGTCCTCGTTCAAGCGCCGAAAAGCTGCGAAGACGGCATCGGCGGCGATCGAATCGAGCATGCCCGTGGGCTCGTCCGCGAGGAGGATGGGCGGCCTGTTCGCGAGCGCGACGGCGATCGAACCGCGCTGCTGCTCGCCCCCCGAGAGCTGATCCGGCCGGTTGTCCACCCGATCCGATAGGCCAACGCGCTCCAGCAGTCCCAGCGCGCGCTCCTTCGCCTCATCCCGCGAGACGCCGCACACGGTCATTGGCAAGACAACGTTCTCAAGGAGATTGAGGTAAGGCACGAGGTTGCGGCTGGTTTGCTGCCAGACGAAGCCCACTGCCTTGCGGCGGTAATCCACCAGGTCCTTGCCCGTCATCGTGAGGAGGTCGCGATTGTCGACGAACGCGCGGCCCGCGCTCGGCCGATCGAGACCCGCGAGGATGTTCAGGAGGGTGCTCTTGCCAGAACCGGACGCCCCCACGACGGCCATGAACTCCCCGTAGCGCACGCGGAAGTCCATGCCACGCAAGGCAACGACCTCAAGGCCCTCGCCCTTGTAGATCTTGAACAGGTCTTCGCAGCGGATCACGAACGGGTCGCGCGGCTCCACCTACACCTCCCCCACACGCAGCATGCGGGACACCGCGATTCGGGAATAGAGCACCGCCAGCGAGATGATGGTGACGACGATGACGACGCTAATAGAGGCATAGACCGTGAGCACCGCCCCCAGGCTGACCTCCGAGATGAGCGGCGGCACGGGCTCCGCCCCGGTCTCCGTGCGGCTCAGGTACCCGACCATCAGCCGCGCGAGCGGGAAGCCGAGGGCAGTGCCCGAGGTCACACCGAGCACTACCACGAAGAGCTGTTCGAACCCGACGAGCGAGAATACCTGGCGCGTCGTGTAGCCCATGCTCCGGAGCACGGCAAACTCCAGGCCGCGACTGCTGGCGGAGACGCGCGCATGCACCGCGAAGCCGAGCGCCGTGAGCGCGAGTACCGCCGCGAAGGAAAGGAAAAGGATGCCCTCCCAACTCGCCGCGACCAGCGGGTCCGCCGCGTCGGCCGCTCGGATGCCGTCGAGGTCGTACGTCTGCTCCGCGGAGATGCCGGTCTCCTTGCGGAACTCCTCTGGTCCGGGCACTGGCGCGCTCGCACCGGAAAGCCAGACCTCGTTGGGCGTGAGGTCTCGGCCGAAGAAGGGCACGCGATTCGCGGCGATCTGGAGCGAACGGAGGTCTGCCACCAGCAGGCGATCGTCGGCGGCGGGGTAATAACTCGGGAACAAATCGAAGCTGCCCACCACCTTCACCGCCAGGTACTGCGTGTTGAGGCTGATGAGGAACTCGTCCCCAACCTTGAGCCGGTGCGCCTCCAGGAGTTCGTCGTCGGCGAGTATCGGCAGCGGCGGGTACGAGGATTTGATGCGTGCACCGACGACCCCCATGCCGGGGCCGCGCACGTAGTTGATGCGCATGCCCGTTCCCCCGCCGTTGGGGACTTCGGCTGGCGACAATCCACCATCGGCGGTCACCTGGGTAAGGCCCGTGAGCCACTCCCACTTGTCGACCGCGTCGAACCCCTCGATCGCCGTCCCCCGGCTGATGAACTCAGCGTCGACGGGTCGGGCGGTGAATGCGCGCATGTCGTCGATGACGACCGTGGCGCGCACCCGCGCGGTGCCGTCCTGCGGCAAAATACGCACGAACACGGCTTCGATCCAACGCTCCGGTGGTGCGACCCGCTGCTGCCCCCGGCCGACGACATCCGCGAAATAGAACTTGCGGCCATTGGCGTCGGCAATTCCGGAATCGCCGAGTTCAAACTCCACATGACGGCCGCTCGCATCAATCATGCGGATCGCAAGGCGCGCCTGGGTGTTGCGAAGTTCGCCTTCCACCCACGCGCCGATGAAGGTGCTGCCCGCGGGCACACCGGGCCCTCGCACCACCTCCAGCGGTTCGCCGAGGTCCGCCAGCAGTTCTTCGAGGCCCGGCCCGGCGAAGTCGTCGCGCCAGCTGGCGATGCCCTCGAACTCCCCGGG
>JBKKBS010000472.1:0-12499 GCA_046713815.1 Tepidiformaceae bacterium | reverse complement strand
CCCTCACGCACATCACAGAGACGGTGCTCGGCGTATTCATCGGCATCGCCGCGGGGCGGCTCTCGTCAGGGGGAGTCCAAAGGTCTGAGCCCAACCGGCCACTCACCGTGGCTGCCAACTTGGACCGAGAACTCAGCGCCTTGAACTCGTGCCTCACGCGTTCGCGGGTACGGCCGAGCCCTCCGCCGCTTCCTGTTCCTCCACGTCTTTGGCGTCGAGCACGCCGTCGTTGGCGGCGCTGGCCTCGTCCTTCGCAGGCTCCTGGCGCGGCGGGCGGCGGATGCTCCAGCGCTTGAAGCGTTCCTCCATGGGCTTCACGCCCTCGCGCTTGTCACGCTCGGCGCGATCCTTGATGAAGTCCTCACGCGTACGCCCGCCGATCTGGCTCGTGTGGCAGAGGATCGCGTCGACCTTCCGCTCCCAGTGATCCGTTATATCGATTATGTAGTCCGGTTCCGCCGCACCCGCGAGCAGCACCTCGTTCACCTGGTGGCTGGCAAGGCCGTCCTCTTCATCGTGCCCGTAAAACAGGCGATCGCGCACCACGGGGTAGACGGCGTCCATGGTTACGCGCCCGACGTTGCGGTGGTCGCGGTGGTTGAAGCTGCCGCGGAAAGCGTCCCACGTCACCACCACGTCCGGGCGGTGCAGCCGCAGGAGGCGCACGATGGTGCCGCGCAACTCTGTGTCGTCGGGCACGAATCCGTCCGGGTAGCCGAGGCAGATGAGCTCCTTCACGCCGAGCAGCTTGCAGGCTTCGCGCTGCTCCTGTTCGCGGATGGCGGCGAGCTTCTCGGGGTGCATCGTCTCGTCGTGGGTGCCCTTATCGCCACCGGTGACGAGCACGTAGATCACCTCCCAGCCCTCGGCGCACCACTTCGCCACCGTGCCCGCGCTGGTGAAGTCCGCGTCGTCGGGGTGGGCCATGATCACCATCGCCTTCGCCGGCCCCTCGATTGGCGGCGGCGCCTGCTCCTGGGCCGAGCCTATCGGCGCGGCGGCGGGCACGATCGCCGCAGCCCCGGCCTTCGTCTTTGGTGTCTTCTTCTTGCGCTTGCTCTTGTCTTTGTGTTTATCCCTGGCCATGCCTCGAAGTGTAGCGGCAGCCGCCGACCCCCGCTTCCGACTGCTCGGGGACATCGGTAACGCGCGTCAGTCGAGACCAACCAGACGCAATGGATGCTGAGCTCCAAGAAACGATTTCGGGGACCCAACGATAATTATTTGGTAAAGACCGCGCGCACCCCTAAACCAAAGCGCCTCCATCTCTCATATACATAGTGAGCGTGCTTCATTGCACCTCGGACGGCTGCGCTCGCACGGAGATTCGGGGGAATCCGGGCGCGCCGGACAAGGGAGCAGGGTCGCTGGTCTGTCTATCCCTTGCAGGCAGCACCATCCAACGACCCTGCTCCCCATCCTTACACCGGCCAGAATGCGAAAACGTGATGCCACCGTGACGGCCTTGTGCGCATACGTGCGCATTGAGACCCGCGCCTCAACTCAGGAGATGAATCACGCCTTTCCTTAGAGGTCGAGCGGCGGGAGGCCGTGGCTGCCAAGGATGTTCGAGATCTCGCCCGCGTGGTGGAGGTCGTGCTCGACCAGGTGCCAGAGCACCCACGCGCGGGTGAACGTGCGGGGGATGGCTGCCCGCTGCCGCGTAAACTCGACCTCAAGGTCCGCCGCAGTCCAGCGTCCGAGGCAGTCGTCCACCACCTCCCACGTCCGTTCGAACGCGTCCACCAGTTCCGCCGCGGTGCGCGGATGGTCTTCGTCGTCTTCCCAGCCAGCGTCTGCGGTCGGCAGATCGGGGACGGTCGTGCTCTCTACTCGGAACATGTCTCGCGTTTCGCGGTCGCCCTCGCCGAGGACGTCGTGCAACCAGTAGAGACGCGCCCCGGCTGCATGACTCGCAAGTTGCCAGATGGCCCACTGGTGCGGCGCCGGGCGTAGCTGCACCTGCGCGTCCGTAAGTCCGCGCAGCGCCGTCAGCACCAGCGCCTGGTGGTTCGCCCACCCTTCATAGAACGCCCGCAACTCCGGAGGCTTCGCCATCCCCGGATGATATCGCGCGCTGCGTGCGACCGGCGAGATTCGCCTCGGAGGAGCCGTAGCCGCGAGCTGACCGGTAGTCCGAGTGCGAGCATCGGCGAGCATGCACTGGCGCTTCCGGCGGACCTGGGGCTACAGGAGCCCGGCGGCTCTCGAACTCAACTGGTCGAAGGTGACGCGCGTTTGAAAGCGGACGTACCGGCGAAGTCCACGCCCCCATGCTCGCTGACGCTCGCGCTCGGACTGATACCCGTCGTCCAACGTTTGGGGCGCCGGCCTTTATACGCCGAGGGCGCGGGCGACGGTTTCGAGGGCTTCGAGGGCTTCGTCCGTGGAGCGCACCATGATGTCGGCCAGTTCGGCGATTTCGGGGGGCGTTTCCTTGCCGCCGGAGACACCGACGAGGAGCACATGCACGCCCGTCTTCCCCAGATCGAGCGCGGCCCGGAACATGGCCGCGTCGGTCTCGTCGTCGCCCAGGGCGAGCACCGAGTGGGCTTTGGTGGCGCGGGCGATAGCCTCGAAGGCGAGGTCTTTCCCTCCCTTTGTGTCGGGCAGCACTTCGAGCACCATGCGGCCTTCGCGCAGGCGCAGGTGGTCCGGCAAGTCGCTCAGGGCGGCCCGCAGCCCATCCTCCAGCTCAGGCGTGGTGCGATAATGGAAGGCCGTCGAGATCGCCTTGCGCTCGACGTGGAGGTAGGCGCTGGGCACCGCCGAGATTACCTTCTGCTCCACCGCTTCGAGGGCCGCGCTCAGGGCGACGCGGTCGACGCCGGGGAGCAACGCGCCCTCGACGCTCGCCTCCAACCCGTGGCTGCCGATCACGATCACGCCCTCGCAGGGCACCATCCGGCGGGCGGTGTTGAGGTCCCGCCCCGTGATCACCGCGACCTTTGCGGTCGTCGCCAGGCGGTCGAGCACGGCGAGCGTCGCCGCGGGCACGCGCGCCTCGGCGGCATGGCGCACGATCGGTGCGAGCGTGCCGTCGAGGTCCGTGGCGACCAACAGCGGGCCGCGGGCGCCCGCCAGCGCGCGCAGTTGTTCGATGGCGGCGAGCGTCAGCACAGCGTTGCCCCCTGGAGATCGTTGAGAAATCGCGCGGCCCAGGCGCGGGCATCGTGCTCGCGCACGGCCGCGATGAGGCGGTCGCTGATGCGTCCAGGCTGCCCGCGAAGGGCTGCGGAAAGCGTCTCAATCATGGCGTCGGCGTCCAGCGGGTCCACTGGCACGAGCCCATCCTTCTCGAATCCGGCAAACGCTTGCGTCACGCCGGCATCGCGCCCAGCGATGATAACGCCACGCTCGGCAGGGGGCCGCTCTGCCTGGGCGATGGCCGCCTGCAGGGGCACCAGGTTCATGCCGTCGGCCAGTGAGGAGGTGAAGACCACGTCCGCCTCGCGTTGGAGCGCAACGACGTTCCCCCATGAGATCGAGGTCGCGGCATGGATGAAGCGGCCCCCGGCGCGGGCGGCCGCGATTTCGCATTCGCGCACGACCGCGGCAATGGCGGGCCCCAGCGCGCCGTACGCTTCGACGCCCTCGCGCGTGGGCGCGGCAATGCCGGCATAGGTGAAGCGCGCGCCGCGGCCGAAGAGTGCGGCCACCGCCTCCAACCGCTCCGGGATGCCTTTCGTGAAGTCCGCCCGTTCGAGGCCCACGACGAGCGGCAGGCCGGGATCGATCGCCTCCGCCACCATGGCCGGAAGCTTTCCTGAAGCTGCTGTCGCCGCCACGTCCTCGGCGTCGATGCCGACGGGATACGCTCCCACGCGCACGTCCCGGCCATCGACGCGGATGACGCCCTCGCCCGCCACACCGAGGCCGAGCGCCACCGCCGCGCGCTCCAGCCGCGCCACGTCATCCGTGGACTGTAGCCCGACGAGGTCCGCACCGAGGATGCCGCCAAGGAAGGCGCGGAAACGTTCGCGGCCCGTGCCGTCGAGGTAGCGCGCGGCGACGTCGAGGTCGGGGAAGGGCGTGTGGAGGAAGAAGCCCACGGGCATCCTTGCGCCCGCCTCGCGCAAGGCGGCGGGCACAAGCGCGAGTTGGTAGTCGTGTACCCAGCAACCGCCTGCGGCGTCCTCCTCCAGCGCCGCCTCCGCGAAGGCCCGATTGACCGCTTCGAAGCTCTCCCAGGCGTGGTCGTCTGGCTGGCTGGGCCGCGGATAGTAGGCGACCACATCGGGAAGTGGTTCGCGTACCAGGTGCAGCAGCGGCCAGAGGAAGTCGTTGGCGGAGGCGGCGTAGTGGCCGTGCCAGGTGTCGTCGTCAAAGAACAGGCGGCGATGACGCAAGGGGCCGCGGGCGGTCTGGATGAGCTCGACGCCACGCTCATCGGTGTAGTCGCGGTCGTGAACGCCACGGCCCACGCCGATCCATGTGGTGCCAGTGCTGCCGTCCCAGGGGGCGATCGCGGGACGCACGGCGGCGAGCAGCCCGCCGCGCCCGGCCGCCACACCTCCCTCATCCCCGGGCGGACGCTCATGGTCACGGTAGGCGCGGTTCGCCAGGATGAGCGCGGCACGCGGTTCCATCATCTATAGACTACCCGCCCGGCAGTCCGCGCCGAAACGCCGACAGCACGACCGTAAGGGAATCGCAACGCCGTAGAGACAGGCGGACCTGTGACAGATGCCGAGAAGGGCGGCGAACGGGAGTGGGCCACCAGCCCGTCCCTGGCCGACAGCCTCAACATCATGCAGAGGTGAGGAGGTCATGAACCAGTGCACTTCCTTGCAATTCCACCGCGTTATGCGAAAGTGTAAACACACAAGGAGGAAAACATGAGCGCTCGACTGACAGTGGTTTTCGATGATGACACCCTCTACCGGGAGGCCAAGGTACGCGCGGCCCAGGATGGCGTCGCGCTCAAGGACCTCATCTCCCGGGCAATTCGAGATTATCTCGAGAAGAAGCCTCGTGTGCGGAAGCGGCTCACGCTTGAGATGCTCGACGAATGGCGCGAGGAGTCGCTCCGAATGGACGCCGAGTTGGTCGGGGACTACCCGACAGACTTGTCCGACGTCAAGCATCACCTCTACGGCTGGGAGAAACAGACGCATCGTTACGCCGCCGAAGAGAGGGCGCCGTACGGGCCCTGATGCGCGTCTTTTTGGATGCCAGCGCCCTTGTCCCTATGCAGGTCGCGAGAGACCACTGGGCTGATCGCGTGCAGGTCGTGCTCAGGACACTCTTGCCTCGCGATGCGGAGTTCGTCACCACTAACTGGACGCTCTACGAAGCGCTCGCCCTCGCGGCGCGTTTCGGCCACCAGCAGGCGCGGTCCTTGTTTGCACGAGTCGGGGCGTTCGGCGAACTCATCTCCGTGAGCGACGACATTGAACGGGAGTCACTCAAGCGCTTCCTGACCTGGCCAGACAAGACTGCGTCGGTGGTGGATCACGCGAACGTGCTTGTAGCCCTGGAGGAAGAATGCGATGCGATCATGTCGTTCGATGATGACTTCGCGCCGCTCGTGCGGGCCACGCGACTTCAGCTCCTGCGCTGAGCCGGCTGCATCCCGGCGCACAGGCGGTAGTCCAGGCGCGTGCTAGACTTCCGCATCTTCCCACCCGGATCTGCCCGATGACCACGACAGCCGCTCCCGATCGCATTGCCGAATACATAGATCGCGTGAATGCCATCTCGCCAATCGTGCGGGAGCATGCGGACGCCGCGGAGCGGGACTCCCGACCGGCGGACGAAGTGGTCGATGCCATGCACGAGGCGGGCCTCTTCGGCATGCTCCTGCCACCGTCACTTCATGGCGGCGGCCTCTCGCCCTGGGAGATTGCTCCGGTGATCGAGGCGATGGCGCGCGTCGAAGGCTCCGCCGGCTGGACGCTTGCGCTTGGCCAGGGCCTCCTCAGCCGCACGCTCTCCGACGATGCCTTGCGACGTGTGTTTGGAGGCGGACGCGTGCTGATGGCGGGGTCCCTGAATGCGGTCCTTTCGCGCGCGAACCGGGTCGAAGGCGGCTACGTATTCAGCGGGCGGGGGACGTATGTCAGCAACTGCACGCATGCCACGCACATGATGGTGGCGGCGCTTGTCGCGGACGACGGCAAGCCGCGCTTCATCGATGGCAATCCCGTGATCATCGCGGGCATCTTTCCCATGGACGGCTGCCAGGTGCTCAGCACCTGGAAGATGACGGGTATGCGCGGCACGGGCAGTCACGATGTGCTCTTCACCGATCTGTTCGTCACGGACGAAATGGCGATGCCATTGGGTGACGCCCTGGCAAACCTCGGCGGATCGCTGGCTCCCGTATCGATGGGCATCGCGCAACACGCGATCGACGCGTTCATCGAGCTTGCATCGCTGAAGGTGCCGGGCGCCTCGCGGTCGCTGTTGCGCGAACGGGTGACGGCGCAGGACCAGCTTGGCCGCGCGGCGGGACTGCTGCAGGCCGCGCGCAGCACATATTACGAGGCGGCCGCGCGGGAGCTGTCCCGTTCGCAGAGCGGCGCACTGCCGTCACCCAACGAGCAGGTGCACAGGCGCCTCGGATCGCTCATGGCGGCGCAGTTCGCTGCCGACGCAGTCAACATCATCTTCGATGCGGCCGGGATGACCGGAGCGGCGCAGAGTTGCGCGATCGAGCGTTGCTGGCGGGACGTGAACGTGATCCGTCAACACATCACGATCTCGAGCACGCGCTACGAGGTCGTGGGGCGTGTGCTCCTGGGGATGGATCCGGCCTCGCCGCTCATCTAAGGGAGTCGCGGGGCGTTCGCGGTATCGTATTGCCGAGCGCACACACACAGACGCGTTGGAGAGTGACCACATGACGACGTTCCGCGACCGCTATGGCCTGCCTCTGACGACCACTTCCGAGCGTGCCGCGGGCCTCTATTGCGAGGGTATGGACCTGCTGCTGGCGGGGGCGTTCGGGGGCGAGGCGATGGTCGAAGAGGCCTTGGCGGAGGACCCTGCATTCGCCCTGGCGCAGGTCTGCCGCGCTCGGACGCTTCAGCTCCGGGGCCGCGTCCCCGAGGCGCGCGAGGCGGCAGCGGCGGCAGCGGACGCGGTCACGGGGACGACGATGCGCGAGCAGCAGCATGTCGCCACGATAGCCGCGGCGATCACGGGCTCGGGCGACGACGCCCTGGCGAAGGTGCGCGAACATATCGGCGAGTTCCCGCGGGACGCATACGTGCTTTCCCAGGCGAACGGCGTCTACGGTCTGATCGGCTTCAGCGGGCGCGTCGACCGCAATGAAGAACAGCTCACGATCCTCGAGGGCGTGGCTGCGGACTACGGCGACGACTGGTGGTTCCTGGGCGCGCTTTCGTTCGCCTACAACGAGCTCTATCAATCAGTCAGGGCGCGACCGCTGGCGGAAAAAGCGGTCGCGCTGCGAGAGGGAAATGCGCATGGGGCGCACTCGCTGGCCCACGTCTGTTTCGAACTCGGTGACGCGGATGCTGGTACGGCCTTCCTGGACGGCTTCATCGGGGCGTACGACGAACGCGCACAGCTTTATCAGCACCTCGCCTGGCACAACGCGCTCTTCCAGTTGCGCAACGGCAACATCGAGCGCGCGCTCAAGCTGTTCGACTGCCACCTGGCGCCAGGCACGAACCGCAACGCGCCGCCCATCAACCAGGTGGTCGACCCGGCCTCATTCCTCTGGCGGCTGAACCTTTACGGCCACGCTGGCCGCGCCACCGCTTGGCCAGAACTGCGCGATGACACGGCACGCTTCTTTCAACGCCCGGGCGTGATGTTCGCGGACGTGCACTGCGCTCTCGCCTACGCGGGAGCAGGCGACGAAGCGGCGCTGGGGCAGTGGATCGAGTCGCTTCGCACGCGCCTGGCGGAGGGCAAGGTCCCGGGCGGGCCGATCGTCCTACTGCTAGCGGAAGCCGCTGCAGCCTTTGCCACGGGCGACTACGGCCGCGTGGTGGAGATGCTGGAGCCGGCCCAGGGTGAAGTGATCCGCATCGGCGGCAGCCACGCGCAGCGGGAACTCTGGGAGGACACTCTGATCGCGGCCTGCCTGCGCGGCGGGCGCGCCGAACTGGCGGCGGAGCTGCTTCGCGCTCGGCTGGCCCGGCGCCCCTCGCCCGCGGATTACGGTCTATTGGCGGAGGCAACGGCGGCGCCGCCCTTCTAGGGATACGCCCTCGGTTGGCCACCGGCCAGGGACGGCCGCGACCCTGGGCTACGTGCCGCTCCGCCGTTCGTCGAGGGGGCCATCCCTGTCGGGAGCCGGGGCGACGATCGCGCCGCCGCCGAGCACGCCGTGGACGAGGGCGTTATCCGCGCGCGGGTTGAGGTCTTCGACCTTCGCGTCGTGGAGGATCTTGCGAGCCTCCTCTTCGTCCTTCCGATGCCTCTCGGCGTCGGTCTCTTTGTCGATCGGGGTAGTGTCGTTGCTCATGGGTTCGATCTCCTCTCGGGTCATGTTGTGGTCGGGCGCGACGGCGATGGCGCCTGCCCGGTCGGCGTCCCGTTCGTCCGTGTTGTTGAAGCCAGATCGGAATCCGTTCCAGGCATCGGTGAGAAGTTCGTTGAGTTGGCCCTGGAACGCGCCCGCAGCCGCGCCCGTGGCGACCGCGAGCAGGCCCTTCTTTTTCGCGTCTCGCGCGGAGCCGTCCGCGGAAGACTTGTGGCCGTTGCGGGAGGGGAGATGCGGCCGGGCGAGGCCGACACTCTCACTGATGATGCCGAGGGCAAGGCCCGCGCCCGCGGCGCCGGCGATGAGCGACTTCGGATGCTCAGCCGCCGCCGAGTCGGATCCCATGACGCGCTCCACGTCGCCGAGGAGTTCGTCGCCCGCCCTGGCCGCGCCCTCTCGCACCCTGCGGTTGAACCGGGAAACGCGCGCCTCTACGGCGTGTCGCTGGCGTTCGAGGTCAGACTGGATTTCAGTTGCGCTCCTGCCCATCGCACATCCTCCTTTACAGACGTAATGGTCTGGGTTGGGACGACCGTGATCCTCTTGATCGTCCCAAAGGCCGTGGCGCCAGCGAAGGCCGTCAGGAACAAGGCCGTGCCGAAGGTGAGGAGCGCGGCCGCCCACAACGGCATCGCTCCATCGAGCACGAACATCAGCGCCGTGAACGCGAAGATCAGCGTAACGAGCGCCAACACTACCGCCATGCCGCCCCAGAGGGCGGTCCTCGCGGCCAGCCTGACCTGCTCCTTCAGCTCGGCCTTGGCCAGCTCGACCTCGGTACGCGTGATGTCGCGCACGTCCGCGGCGATGCCCGCCAGCTCTTCGCTGAGCCCTCGCAGCTCGTCTTTGCCTCGGCGATACTGCTCGCGGGGGCTGTGACTTTCGGTCGCTGTCATTGTGGCGCCCCTTATCGCACGATGCGCCCGAAGACGAACCCGGCGACGAGTGCGCCGGCGGCGGCCTTCAGGGGATGCTCCTTCACGAAGCGTTCAAGATCGGACCAGATTTCGCTGGCCTCATGCTCGTCCAGGTAGGTGGCGGTCTGGTCGATGGTGTCGGCGGCTTTCGTTACGACCTGAGCTTTTACACCACCCTCAACGTCTTCGCCGCTGCGGTTGCGCAGTTGCTCGGCGGCTGAATGCAGGCCAGAGGCGGCCTTCTGCTTGCCAACTTCGGCCTGCTCGACGGCCTTGTCCTTCACGGCCGTGGCCTGCTCCTGGGCCTTCTCGGCTAACGTGCCTGCCTGCTCTTCGGCCCGGCCCGCCACTTCGCTGGCCTGCTCCTGCACGTCGGCGGAGCGGTCGGACAGGGTTTGGGTGGCGGAGCCGGAAGCGACCTGTCCACTGGGAGCTGTGTGGTCGGCCTTGTCTTCGCTGCTTGCCTGGTTATCTGGTTCATAATCGTCGCGTCGCATGAGTTCCTCCTGGGAATCCTTTGGGGCGTTTCCGCCAGTTCGTCCCGCTCGGGAATGATATTGGACGGCTCTCGTGGCCGTTTAGCGCGCGAGTTTGCGGAGGGCGAAAAAGGCGGCGATGAGCCCCGCCGCGGTGAGCAAGGGGGACGAGAAGATCCCCGTCCGTTCGCGTCCTTCCGGGCGTAACGGTGCTTTCCCGTGGTGTTCCTCTTCGAATGCTTCCTGGGGCGTTGGCTCGGCATCACGCCGCGCCTCGAACACTTTCTGGCGGCGGTCTTCAACTCCCTCTATGTCCACCTGCGCGTGGATCATGGCGTTCAATTCGGCGCCGACGAGCAGCACCACGCTGGAGACGTAGAACCACAGCAACAGGACGACTACGCCGCCGAGCGCCCCGTAGGTCGCGTTGAAGGAGCCGAAGTTGGACACGTAGATGCTGAATGCGAAGGTGGCGGGGAGCCAGACGAGGGCGAACAACACCGCCCCGGCGGATACGAAGTGGAACTTTTGGTCGATGTTCGGCGCGAGTCGATAGAGCAAGGCGACCGCGCCCATGATCAGGACTACCGCGATGGGCCAACGGACGATCGTGAGGGTCATGGCGAAGGCGCTGTCGGCGCCGATCCAGCCAGCGATGTCTTCACCCCAGGCGCCAGCGCCCACGAGGATGATGAAGGCGGCCATCACGGCCACGCCCGCGGACAATGTCATCAGGAGAGCAAGGAGCGTCTTTTTCCAGAATGGACGCGTCTCGGGGACGTCATAGGCGCGGTTGAGCGCTTTAATCAGGGCCCCCATCCCACCGCCGGCTGCCCAGAGCGCGCCCACCAGGCCGATCGAGATGAGCCCGACATTCCCTTTGTCTACTACCTCGGTGATCTGGCGGTCGAGGACACTGGCTGTATCCGGCGGAAGGGTGCTGGCGAAGTTGTTGATGATGCGCTGGGTGGGGTTCTCCACGCCGAGACCGTCGGCGATGAACCCCGAGAGCGCGGCGAGCATGATTACGAAGGGGAAGAGTGCGAGGAAGAAGCGATAGGCGAGCTCTGCCGCGAGGCCCGTAACGTCGTCGGCCACGACTTCCTTGGCCACGCCCCGGGCGGTTGCGACGACATCTACGTTGCCAATCTGCACGGTGTCACCCCGGCCCGCGTGCGGGCCTGACTCGAATCTACGGGTCGGCGGATGGCAGGGGCATAACGGACGCGGGCCGCCGGTTGCAGGGCCGCGACAGGCACGAGCATCACTCCGGTGGTGGCGGCGGCTGGTTCTGCCGGTAGAACTCCTGGGCACTGCGCAGGGCAGACGGCTGTTGTGCCTGGCCCTCCCGGTATCCCATCGAGCACTGCTCGCAGATCCCGTGCGACACCGTCAGCGAGCCGTGTTGCATGGTTTTTCGGCACCAGGCGCAAACGATCGTGTGCAGCTGCTGATTCATCGCTAAACGATACCGTCTGTGCCATTGCAGAGGACTCAACAGCAGCGCCCCGACCGCGGACCGGCATGCAGGCGCAATGCTTTGACCGCGAACGTGCATCCGTTGGTTACACCTTCAGAATGCGCCGCGCGACGATCGTCGCGCTCGCCTGCTGAAGCGGCGTCACACGGAGATGATCGACATTGACGTGCGAGGGCCGCGTCACCGCCCACGCGACGATGTCCGCGACGTCCGCCGCCACGAGCGGGTCGACGCCTTCGTAGACCGACTCCGCACGCTCGGCGTTGCCGTCGAAGCGGACGAGGCTGAACTCCGTCTCGGCCATGCCGGGGTCGATCTCGGTAACGCGGATGGGCTTGCCCACGAGTTCCAGGCGGAGGGTCTGGGTGATCGCCTTCACGCCGTGCTTGGCGCTCGTGTAGCCGGCGCCGCCAGGGTACGCCTCCAGTCCCGCGATCGAGCCGATGTTGACGATGTGGCCATCGCCCCCCCGTTCGAGCGCCGGCAAGCAGGCGCGCGTCACCGCCATGAGCCCGAACACGTTCGTCTCCCACATCGTGCGCCAGTGTTCGTCGACCGATTCCGCGACCGGCTCCAGGCCGAGCGCACCCCCGGCGTTGTTCACGAGCACATGAAGGAGCGGAATGGTCGCCGCGAATGCCTCCACCGAAGCGACATCGGTCACGTCCAGGTGCTGTGCGCGACCGCCGATCTTAGTCGCCAGCGCATCCAGGCGGTCCATCCGCCGGGCGCCGATCACGACATCGAACCCCGCCGCCGCAAGCTCGCGTGCGATCGCCTCACCGAATCCGGAGGAAGCGCCGGTAACGGCAGCCACGGGGCGCTCGCCAGACAAAAGGGGACGCGCGGAGTAGGGCATCGGGGAAGGATAACGGAGGAACGGAGGTTTGGGTTATTTGCTGCTCTTCCGTTGAAAGTATCACCATGCCCTCACAGATGCGGATGCAGCAATAGCGAACGGGCTAGCGCCAAAGGATCCCCTGCGAAGTACTCGTCTGGCTAAATTTAGCCGAGCGCCTAATAGTTCCTAAAGTTCCGGCCCGTGTCCCCGGACGGGTATACTCGTGCCTCATCCCATGCCCGGAGCGATCCCGATGACCACGCTCGAAGCCCCCGGCACCACGAAGCCACTCTCGCCCCAGACCCTCCGCCTGGAACTCGTGGG
>JBKKBS010000471.1:0-9736 GCA_046713815.1 Tepidiformaceae bacterium | reverse complement strand
GGGGGACGTAGCGAGCCTTGGGCTAGTGTCATGGGGCCATCTTGGACGGGCGTGGTGCGCAGACTCAAGTACCACCATCCACGTCCGACTCGATCCGCACTAATTGTCACCTGACCGTCCACCCGGCGAGGCAAGCCTAGGGACGTGACAGTTCGGGTACTCTTCCAGCCCTTCTTCTACCTGCCTGAGGCTTGGAACGGCATTGACGAGCATCTTCTGCTGCTCTCCCGGCACCTGGACCGGAAGCGATTCGAACTCGTACTGGCCGCTACCTCCGGGGACGGTACGCAAACGGAGACGCTTGCCCAGCGAGCCGGCCTTTCTCTTGCGCGGCTGCCGGAACCGGCCAGCGCGAGGCTCAACTCGCTGGTTCGCCTCCGCAACTTCTACGAGGAGGTGGGCGCTGACGTCGTGCATATGCACACTCCCGCATTTGGCGGTCAGGCGCGATTTGGCCTCGCAGCTCGGGCGGCCGGCGCAGTGCCATTGGTCACCGTGCACCAGATCATGCCGAACCAGCTCTCTCGGCGTGGAAGAGTCACCAACCGTCTGGCACAGCGCGTGCTCTTCGGGCCAATAGTCGCCGTCTCGAAGGACGTGCGCCAGATGCTTGCGACCCATGCCGGGTTGGATGCACGGCCCATATCCGTGATCCCTAACGGAGTAGACGAGCCTGCGGAGGATCACACGACACGGGACGAAGGGACGACTCGAGAATCGTTACAGATAGGATACTTCGGGCGGCTTTCGCATGAGAAAGGCGTCGATTTGTTGATCGATGCCCTGGCCGTGGTCAGTGAGTCGGGCCGAGGCTTCACCGCCCTCATCGTGGGCGATGGTCCAGAGCGCTCGCAGCTACAGGCCCAGGTAGAGAGGCTCGGGCTCACGGAACGAGTCCGGTTTATGGGTTTCCAGTCGAACGTCGACACATTCATGCGTTCCGTGGACATCGTCGCCCATACGCCGCGTTATGAGGGATTCGGGCTTGTGGTTTTGGAGGCAATGGCCCGCGGCGTCCCAGTAGTCGTCTCTCCAGCGCCTGGCGGAATTCCAGAGATGGTTGTTAGCGGTGAAACGGGGCTGGTGACGAACGGCATGAGTGCGCACGCCATTGCCAACGGCCTGGCAGAAGTCATCGACAATGCCGACTTGCGCGCCGCGATGGGGGCTGCGGGATTCCAGCGGTGGAAGAGGCTCTTCACGGCGGAGAGGATGGCGTGCCGAACCGCCGAGGTGTACGAGCGAACCCTCAAACTTCGTTCTGTCTCCCCGACCCGCGGCTCTGCGATCCCCCGCAAGACCTAGCCTCACCACGCCACAACTGGGCGTCAACGCTCCGAGCCTATGTTGTGGTTCGGGACGCTTCGCCCGGAATGGTATGGGACCTCGATGGCTGATCCAGTCGAGCATGCTTGGACGGTACAGCCGCTTGAGTGGGATACGTCGTTTTTCGGTGCTCGCATGGGACAACTGAGGGTCGAGTCAGGCGAGTTTGAGCCCGGCGACCTCGCGCGAGGATTGCGCAGAACCATTTGCGAGGCTTTCGTTTCAGAGGCGTACGCCCACCTCATTCTCCGTTGTGCGAGCGAGGAATCGTCTCGGATTTGGGCTGCCGGACTCGCCGGAATGCGTCTTGTGGACGTGGGTCTGGACCTGGAGTGCACAGCGTGGACCGGGAACATCCCCCACGGCGCCCCGACTATCCGCCGGTGGGAGGCTGCTGACCTGCCGAGCCTCCAAATGATCGCCCAACGCTCATTTGTATTTAGCCGATTCGCTGTCGACCCGTTCTTCACCATTGAGCAGGCCGAAGCGTTCCACGCTGCGTGGGTCACCAACCTCTGCCAAGGTCTCGCACAAGAAGTTCTGGTGGCGGGGCCCGCAGGCGAACCACTCGGATTCGTTTCATGTGCGCTGTCTGGAGGCCAGGGTCGCATTCCGTTGATAGCCGTGAGCTCAAATGCGCGACGACTGGGCATCGGAGCTCAGTTGGTCGACGCGGCGAATCGGTGGTTCCAAGAGGCGGGCGTTAGCAACGTGTGGGTAAAAACGCAGGCCCATAACTACCCGGCACTTCGTCTCTATCAGGGATTCGGATTTTCCATTGGTCGCTGCGAACTAACATTTACCATTTCATCCCGCGAAGTGGACCACTGACAAGGAGGTCATTCATGAGTCAGCGTGTTGTCGTGACCGGTGGAGCCGGCTACCTCGGATCAGTTCTGGTGCCGCTGCTGCTGGATTCAGGGTACGAAGTGACGGTGTTCGACCGGATGTTGTTCGGACGGGAGCCACTTGCTCCTGTACTCGAACATCCATCCCTTCGGATTGTGGAAGGCGATATCACTAGGCTTTCGGAGGCAGACGGATTCCTGAAGGACGCGCAGGCGGTAATTCATCTCGCGGGTTTGTCCAACGATCCATCTTGTGACCTCAGACCGGAGAGGACACAACGTGTGAACTACGACGGCACACTTGAGTTAGCGCGCCGTGCCGCTCGAGCCGGCGTCGAGCGCTTCCTTTTCGCTTCTTCATGCAGCGTGTATGGTGCAAATCCTAGCCCCATTGTGGACGAGGGATCGGAGATGCATCCAGTCTCCTTATACGCCCAAAAGAAGATGGAAGCGGAGCAGGCGCTGTTTTCCATGGCCGCGCCGGGAATGACCGTCACAGCCCTGCGGATGGCTACTCTCTACGGTCTTGCGCCCCGAATGCGCTTCGACCTCGCTATCAACCTGATGGTTATGCGGGCAGTAACGAAGCGGCAGGTACACGTGCTCGGCGGTGGCGAACAATGGCGGCCGTTCCTACACGTCCTCGACGCGGCCGAGGCATTCGCGCACACTCTCCAGGCCCCCCCGGACGTGATTGACCATGAGGTGTTTAACATCGGGGCGGACGAGCACAACTTCCGGATTCGGGAAATCGCCGAACTGGTTCGCGACACCCTTGCTGACCTCGACATCGCGGTCAGCACCGTGCCAGATGATGTCGACAGGCGGAGTTATCGCGTGTCATTCGAACGCTGCCGCACTACCCTCTCTTTTCGGCCGGCGTGCGACGTACGGCAGGCCATCCGTGAACTCGCGCGTGCCATCCGGGGAGGGCACCTGGGTGACTGCTCGGACTCTGTCTACTATACAGTTCAACATGTAAAAGAGCTTGCGGACCGCCCTGCCAGAGACGGCGGAGAGCCAGTCCGCGATACGTTTCTCCCCTTTGCTCTGCCCCTCATTGGGAAGGAAGAGGAGGACGAAGTCCTGGACACGCTGAGGTCCGGCTGGCTTACCACAGGTCCAAAGACGAAGCGATTTGAAGAAGCGCTCGCGGCCTACACGGGGGCCCGCCACGCAATCGCTGTGAATAGCTGCACCGCGGCGTTGCACGTGTCTCTCGCTGCCCAGGGGATCGGCCATGGCGACGAGGTAATCACAACGGGAATCACCTTCCCGGCTACCGCGAATGTCGTGATCCACCAGGGAGCGCGCCCAGTACTTGTTGATGTCGATCCCAAGACGCTTAACATCGACCCGGACGCAGTGGAGGCGGCAATCACATCGGCGACGCGTGCCATCATCCCGGTACATATGGCGGGCCAACCGGCGGAGATGACACGTATCTGGGAGATTGCGCGGAAGTACAATGTTGCAGTAATCGAGGACGCGGCGCACGCTATCGGAGCGGAGTACGCGGGGAAGCGAGTTGGCAACCTCGACGGTTCACTCGCATCCTGTTTTAGCTTCTACCCTATCAAGAACATGACGACGATTGAGGGAGGAGCGATTCTCACTAACGACGACGACTTCGCCGAGCGAGCGCGCCTTTTTGCGCTCCATGGCATCAGCAAGGACGCCTGGAAAAGGTACTCGACGGAGGGCTACCAACACTGGGACACGATGGTTGCTGGCTTCAAGTACAACATGACCGATGTACAGGCAGCGCTGGGGCTACATCAGATTCAGCGGCTGGATGGATTCCTGGAACGCCGCACGCGATATGCCCGGCTCTACCGTGAGTCGTTCGCGGACCTCCCGGAAATCGAACCGCTGGCCATCAGCGAGGGAGTCCGGCATGCCTGGCATCTCTACGTAATCCTGCTCCGTCTCGACCGGTTAACGGTCGACCGTGACACCTTTATGGAGGCTCTACGACAGGAGAACATCGGCACTGGGATCCATTTCCGCTCGCTCCACATTCAGCCGTTCTATGAGCAGTTCTTGGGACTTCGGCGGGAGGATCTCCCCCACGCGGCCACAGTGAGTGACCGTCTATTATCGCTGCCCCTCTATCCGAAGATGGCGGAGAAGGACGTTCGCGACGTGGCGGATGCTGTGCGTAAGCTGGTCGAGGCTTACCGAATCCCGGCGCCGCCGACCACTTCCGCTCCTCGTCGTAGTCGCCGGCCCGCCGTAGTGTGATGCGGACGACGAATACGGTATCGCGGCGTGCCCTCGTGGTCTGCACATCCTGTGAGATCGGGGGGATGGAGCGCCTTGCGGTGGGGATCACCCGGCAGCTTCGGTTGCGCGGCTGGGATGCGGCGCTGGTCTTCGCGTCTGGCCGGCGTGAGCAAGATCTACTCGAGTGGGCGCGTAGCCAGGGCGTAGACGCAACCGCCCGCGAAGAGGTAGCAAACGTCCTCGATCCATGTCGCTCCTGGCGCAGCGTGTTGGATATGTCGGCATTCGTTCGACGCGAGCGGCCACACGTCGTCAACATTCACTATGGTGGCGCTCATATCTCACTCAAGGACGTAATTGCGGTCCGATTAGCGTCGAGAGTTAGATGCATCGCTGAGGTCCACCTTCCCGTCGAATGGAGCGCGTCCGGTTGGCGAAAAAAGCTTCTCATGCGAATAGCCGGATACCTGGTCGATGGGGTCGTAGTGCACTCGGTCGCAGTTCGAGAAGTCGTGCTGGGAGCGGGGGTAGCATCCAGGAAGGTACATGTCGTCCACCCGGGCATCCGGCAGCCGACTGCCCATGACCGGGATGATGCGCGCGCACGATTCGGGCTCGGCAAGGGTGAGTACGTAATCGGATGCATGTCACGGCTAGTGCAACACAAGGGCGTCGCTGACCTCATTCTTGCGATCCCAGGCGGCCCTGACCACTCCACCTTGCTGGTTGCGGGTGACGGGCCCGAACGAGAACGCTTGGAGCAGCTGGCGAACCAGGTCGCACCCGGTCGAGTCCAGTTTCTCGGCCAAGTGGACGAAACTGGCCCGTTTTTCGCTGCATTAGATGTGTTCGTGCTACCGTCACACTCCGAAGGCTTCGGACTCGTACTCATCGAAGCAGCGCTCCACAGGGTCCCAGTCATCGGAACGCGTATCGGCGGAGTGGAAGATGCGGTGGTCGACGGGGTCACCGGGATCCTTGTCCGTCCACATGACAGCGCCGAACTCGCGAGGGCAATGTTGCGTCTGTTCGAAGCGCGCGACCTCGCGGACCAGCTTGTGGCCGAAGGGTACAGGCGAGCGTCTCGAGAGTTCACGGAGCGGGCGATGGGAGACGCTATGGAAAGCATTCTAACGGGCCGACGGACGCGGCGGCCGACCCCGTCCTGTGCTCACTGAGAGCCATCAAGATATCGGCCAGGCTGCGGTCGTTTCGCCGCCCGTCAAATAGCGCCTCGGCTCGACGACGGGCGGCCAGACCCATCTCTCGCAGCCGGTCCGGGGAGCCCAGCAAAACATCCAGTACAGGCTGAAGTTGGTCCGTGGATTGCAGCAAGCACCCAGTCTCTCCTGGCACCACGATGTCGCGTGCTCCTCCCACGTCAGTCATCACCACCGGAATTCCGCATGCCATCGCCTCTACGGCAGCATGACCGAAGCAATCGGCGCGGGTGGGCAGCACAAACAGGTCCGCTTGTTGATACAACTTCCGCAGTGCCGGGGCGTTTGGCTCGAGCCTGTGAACATTGACGCGACTGGCAGTCGGAACGCTTTGCCGTGTAACAACGTCGAGAACGAAGTCGGAACGGAGCCGCGAACAGGCTGCCAACAATTCCGGCCCCCCTTTCCGAATGAAGTCGCCTCCCACGAAGAGAAGGCGCAGGGGACCATTGCTGTGTTTCGCAGCCGGCGGCACCCACCAACGCAGATCTACTCCCGGATGGATGACGCGTACGCGGTCCGAATCCACACCCTGTGCGATGACCGAATCGGCAGCCCAGCGCGACATGGCGAGAACTACGCTGGCGGACCGCAACACAGCCCTTTCCCGGCCCAGTGCAAGCGCCAGAGACCGACCCTTGCGAGGCGCCCGTTCAAAGTATTCCCTGGCCATGCCTTCTTGCTGGATTACCGTCCAGTCGACCTCGAGCACAAGCGGACGTCGGAGCGGACCCTTCTGAGCCCAGAGGTAGGGAAACAAAACCTCGGTCGCGGAACTCCAGATGACATTCGCACGGGGGATCCTGGCGAACGGGGCGGCTTCGAGCGATGCCCGCATCCGACCCCGTATCCGCGGCGGGAGAAAGCCCGCTTTCTCAATTAACCCATTGGTGCGCCAGCCTGAGACCTCGACGAATTCGGACTCGAACCGTTCATCCGCACCTAGGTTAGAGCGTAGGTTCATCAGCCGCGTCTGCCACCCGGCATATGTCTTCCCGATGAACAAGATGCGCGGCCGATCCCCACCAACCGTGCGGCCACGTCGGTTTTGCATTCCGATCACTTTCCCGTTTTCTGGAAAGAGCGCCCGGCTCACCCCTTGCGCCCGGACCAGAGCCGCCGGCGCCGAAATCCCAGGCCCGCCAGGATCAGTGGCGCCCCGGCCACCCACCCGGGATCGCTCGACTCTGCGTTGAGGTTGACCCCGCGCCGGAGCGTATTTCCATTCCCGGAAGCGTCAGTCGTCGTTTGTCCCGAGCCTTCATCGAAGTGCCATAGCGCCCTCGTATTTGCGTCGGGCGTGAACACGCCGGCCGGAGTGAAGTTCGCCGGGTACCGCGCAATATTGCTGATCCGGGCCTCATCCAGGGTTCCGCTGAGCTGTTCGTTAGACCAGACGTTGTTGTAGCCAAGAGTAACGTTATATGCGGACTGAAGTACGGCACCGGAGGCCGCACGTGACGCCGACTGTTGGCCATCGACAAAGGTCTTCATCGTCGTTCCGTCGTACACTCCCGCGACGTGATACCACCGTCCAGTCTGGAGCGGTATAAGATCCTCAAGCACAACGTACTGAGTCCCGAGTCTCAGTTCGAACCATATTCCGTTATGGTAATAGAGAGAGTAGGCCAGATTATTTGAGGTTCCCTGCTTGAATAGAATGGTATGCCATTTGCCGGTCTGAACAGAGTCGAACTTCACCCACGCCTCTAAAGTAAGGGGGCCTGCCAGGTCCAGGCTGTTCGAGTCAGTAGCGGTCGCGCGGTCGTTCGAACCATCAAAGCGCCACGCGCCGCCGGCCTGTGAAGCCGTGACGAAGGTGAAGTCACTGGAGACGGCGATGTTGCTCGCCGCATCCACCGAGCGCACGCGGAAATGGTAAAGAGTCCCCGGCGCCAGTCCGGTCAGGGGCTGGCTGTGGGAGGTGACGAGTGCGCCGCTTGGCGTCGCCGGGGCGGACAAGCCGTAGGAAATCGTCGTGCCGTATTCGACCTGGGAAGTTCCGGGCTCATTAGTCGCCCACGACATTGTCGCCGTTGTCTGCGATACGCCGCTGGCCTGGACTCCCGAAATAGTCGGGGCGGTCGTGTCCGCGGCGGTCGTGAAAGTAAAGTCCGGAGAAATGGCCTCGTTCCCCGCCGAATCTCGGCTACGGACCCGGTAGTGGTACAGAGTCGCCGGGGTGAGGCCGGTTAGTCCCTGGCTGTGAGACGTGATCGGCGTCGTGTTCGGAGACGCGGGCGCCAGCGCCCCGTACGCGGTGCTGGCGCCGTATTCCACTTGCGTTGACGACGGCTCGTTGGTCGTCCAGCTCACCGTCGCTGCCGTCTGGGTGATGCCAGTCACCAGGACTCCGGAGATTTGAGGTGGCGTAGCGTCCTGGGCAACGGTCGTAAAGGTGAAGTCGCCCGATACGGCCATGTTGCCGGCAACATCCGTGCTGCGAACGCGATAGTGATAGATGGACCCCGGCGCAAGACCCGTGAGCGCCCGGCTGTGCGAAGTCACCGGCGTTGTGTCGGGAACAGGCGGAGAGGAGGAGCCGTACGCCGCCGTCG
Source organism: Tepidiformaceae bacterium (assembly GCA_046713815.1). Lineage (GTDB taxonomy): Bacteria > Chloroflexota > Dehalococcoidia > Tepidiformales > Tepidiformaceae > JBBDMZ01. Next base: position 1,558 of record JBKKBS010000471.1, on the reverse strand, counting down.
CACCGTAATCCACTTGAGTCGAAGACGGCTCGTTCGTGGTCCAGGTGATCGTTGCTGCCGTCTCCGTCACGTTGTTGGCCTGGATCGCGGTAACCTGCGGCGGAGTGGTGTCGGGTGCCGAAGTTGTGAACGTGAAGTCCCCAGAAACGGCCCCGTTGCCTGCGGCGTCGACGCTCCGAACGCGGTAGTGGTAGAGCGTGGCAGGGGACAGGTTCGTCACCGGCTGGGAATGCGAAGTTATGGGATTCGTGTTCGGAGACGCTGGAACGGACGTCCCATATCCCGTCGTCGTCCCAAATTCAACCTGGGTGGACGAAGCTTCATCCGTTGTCCATGTGACAGTCGCCGCGGTCTCGGTCACTCCAGTCGCCTGGACGTTTGAGATCGCGGGTGGAGTCGTGTCCGTGGCAGCCACGCTATCGTGCGTAAAGTCGTCGAAGTTGGTATTCCACCCGTTACTGCTGGTCATCGTCACTGCGGCGCAAGCGACCGCCCAGTTCGTTGGGACAGTGAGTAGCTCACCAATTTGAATGACCTGCGAGACCGTCGTGTTGCCGGCACACGACGCCGTCACTGTCGAAGTGGCGCCGCCACCGTTGTATGCCTGGAACGCCAGGAGTACCCGTGGCGTAATGAAGGTAAAGGCCCCACTCGTCTGACTGGGAGACAAGAACGAGACGCTGTTCGTGGCGAACGCTCCCCATGGACCGGACAGGTACCAGATGTTGGATCCCCAGTTCACGACGCCTGACGGGTACTGGCCGGTCAGGGTTCGATCCGGGTTGGTTAGATCGTTGAACGAAATCAACGACGCGGCGGCAAAAGTGGCCGTGCGAGACTCATTCACGATTCCCAGCGTGACGTCGTGCTGAGCGGCGCCACCGTCGGACCATGATCGGAAGACGAAACTCCCCTGTGGGCTGGGCGCACCAATGCTGTGGGAAGACTTGGCCACCGTCGTCGCAACGAACGGCGCCTGGACAAGTACGCCGTCGTAGACAAGGTTTCGTCCGGAGGCTGCCGAATCGAGCGTGAACTGAACGGTCTGTGGCCGAATTGTGACCGAACTCGAACCCTTCAGCCCGGCGGTGTCCGTTGCCTCCAGCGTCACGACGAAGTACGTCCCGTCGCCATGGTCGGGAATGTTCAGTGAGGCGGGCGTACCCGTGTCGGTCTGGAACGGGTGCGTGTGCGTGTTGTGATACAGCGTCGTGCGCCATGTGAAGGCGCCAGCCGCGAGCGCACCCTCGTCGGGGTCATTCGCGGAGCCCTGCAAGGCGATCGTGTCTCCTACGGCGTATGTCGCCCCATCCAATGGCGACGCGATCGAAACGACCGGGCGGCGGTTGCCCACGCTGATTGACAACGACACCGAGTCGGAGCCTCCTCGTCCGTCGGTCACGGTCAGGACGGCGGAGTAGACGCCGTTGGTGGTGTAGACATGATTCACCGTTAGCCCGCTGCCCTGCTGCCCATCGCCAAAATCCCATTGGTACGTCAGAGGGTCGACGTTGGGGTCGGACTATCCCTGTGCTGAAAAGGCGACGTTGAGGGGAGC
>JBKKBS010000470.1:0-6356 GCA_046713815.1 Tepidiformaceae bacterium | reverse complement strand
ATGTACTCACCAATGTCCGTCTCGAGGACGTCGATCCCGGCCGCGCGGAGGGCGTGGGTGAGGCCGATCTCCTCGCCGACCATGGTCTTGGATTTGGCCACACGCCTGGCATCGCCGAGGAGGCTCTGAATGACGGCGACCGCGTCCTCGGCGGTGGTTGCGCGGTGGTAGCCGATGCCGCGTTCGGCGAAGCGTGTCTGGAGCTGCGCGTGCAGCTCATCGAGGTGTTCGACGGCGTAGGCGCGGGCGGCCTGTGCGCGGGCGGGAGCGTCGGCGGGGTGGTGACTGAGCATCTGGCGGGAATCGGCCACGAGCTTGCGGAAGATAGGCGCCAGGTGGGCGGGCTGCTGCTCGGTCATCTCGCGCACGGCGCGGTCGTGGTAGGTGGTCATTCGAGCGCCCTCGAGAGAAGTTCGGCGATTGTCCAGGTTTCCACGGGCAGGCCGAGGCCCCGGGCGCCGGCTTCAAGGTGGGCAAGGCAGGAGAGGTCGGTGGAGGTGAGGACGCGCGCGCCAGAGGCCTGGAGGTCGCCGAGTTTAACGCTCATCATGGCGGCCGAGACCTCGGGGAGTTTGACGCTGAAGGAGCCGCCGAAGCCACAGCACTCGGCCTCGTGCTCCAGGCGTCGGAGGTCGAGCCCTTCGACGCGAGCCACGAGGCCGACGACTGTGTCGGTGATGCCGAGCTCACGCCGCGCATGGCAGGAGTCGTGATAGGCGATGGCGCCCTCGAGCTTCAGGCCAAGCCTCCCGAGGTTGGGGTGTGCGGACACGTAGGTCGCGAACTCCACGAAATTCGCACCGATCGCGGTGGCGCCGGAGCGCTTCGAGCCTTCGAACAGGGAAGGGAGATAGTGCTGGACCATGGCGGTGCAGGAGGCAGAGAGCGTGACGATAGTGGTGTGAGCGCGGGCAGCACGCAGCAATTGCAGGCCGACCACGCGCGCCTCCGGGCGGAAACCGGAGTTAAACGCGGGCTGGCCACAGCAGCGGCCATCTATAAGGGAAACATCGTCGCCAAGGGCTTCGAGGACGCGGCGCGCGTGGGCTGCGTCGCCGGGGCGCAGCGCGGCGGCATAACAGGGGTCGAAGAGGGCGACGGGAGGCACGCGGGAGATTGTCGATTGTGGATTGGCGATTGTCGATTGCTGTCGGCTGTCGGCTGCGAGCCTACGACAGATAACGGGAACGAATACGGGGCCACCCGTAGTAAAGGAAGGCGACTAGGAGGGCGGCGACAGTAAACAGGAGAAGGTTGTCGAGGATGACGATGACCGCTGCAATGGCGATGAGGAGAACCAGGAGCGCGAGGCAGCCAGCACAGCATGCGCAACTCCCGGGGTTTCGGAAGAGCTCATAGGCGACACCTGCGCCTGCGCCGATCAGGAACCAGTCGCGAAAGGTGCGCGCGTTGGAGGGCTCTTGCGAGGAAGGCACACGGTGAGCGTGGCGTGCGGACGCGACAGAACCTGTCGCGTGCGGCGAATCGGACGGAGACGAGAGTGGCTACAGCGGGGCCCCGTTGCATGCTCGCAGATGCTCGCGCTCGGACTGTCGCCCTACGGCTCGCGGGGTTAACTGAGTTCGAGTGGGTGGGGGTGGAAGCGGCGGCCGATGATCGTGGCGAGTCCGACGACGAGGGCGAGGGCGGCGATGCCCCAGAGGTAGCCGCCGAGGACATCGCTGGGCCAATGGGCGCCGACGACCATGCGGCTCCAGCCGGCAAAGAGGATGATGCCTATGGCTGCGCCACGAGCGATGGGCACGAGGCGGCCACCGAGCCACAGCGGCGCGTAGATGGCCATGACGCCGTAGAACAGGACGTCGTTATAGACGTGGCCGCTGGGGAATCCGTAGGTGTGGCGCGTATAGTCGACCCAAACGCCGAGGGTGGCATCTGGCCGGGGCGATTCGACGATGACCTTGCAGAGCGCGTTCAGAGGGAGGAGCGAAAGGGCGATGGCGAACGCGGCGATGGCTTCCGAGCGGCAGGACCAGGCGGGAATCGGGCGAGCAGCAACACGGGCGCCCGCAAGTAGCAGCGAGCCTGCGACGAGGAAGCTGACCCACCAGTAATCGCCGGCGAGGTTGATGATGCCTGCCAGGCCGCGAGTCTCGGAGTAATCCTGTACCACAGTGATAATCTGCCGGTCGTATTGGGCGGGTGCGTGATCGAAGGCCATGCCCGTGGTCATGGCGAGGGCGAAGGCGCCGAAGAGCGCGGCGAGCGCGAGCATGGCGCGGCAGCGCGTCTCGCGGTCGCTGATCAAGGCAATGGCCGTCGAGCCCATTCTTCCCAGATCCCCCATGCCAGCTTATTACTTCCGTCGCTCTCGCGTAGGCCTATGTCTCTGAATACGGACGTTGCGCCGTGCGCGACAAACGCCGGATCCAGCGCTGCCAGCCATACCACCGTGGAAAAGCGGCTCTCGGCGGCGTCCTTGAGGAGGCGCTGAAGGAAGGCTGCCTGGTCCTCCTCGGTACCGACCGTCACCTCGCCCTCGACGGGCGCGGACGCGTAGCCCGTCTCCGAGATGAGGATCTCGCCGTCGAAGCGCTGCCGCAGTTGTTTGTAGTACTCGGGGCGAAGGTCGGCCGCGACGCGGAGATCGGCGAGGAAGGGGTAGGTGCTGATGGCGAGCGCGTCCATCTGGCCGGAGAAGAAGTCGAGCACCTCCCAGTGGGGCGGATGGATCGTCCCGAAGCTGCCCTCGAGGTCCTCCAACTGGAACGTGGGGAAGACCTTTGTTTTTGGGCTGGCCTTCTTGGCCTGGACGTAGGCCTCGCGATAGAGCGTAACGAACGCCTCGAATTGTTGGGGGGAGCGCTCGTAGAGCATGTTGATCTCGACGCCGAGCGCGAGGTATTCCGGCTGGTAGTTCGCGGCCACGTAGGCGGTGTAGCCAAGGAATGCCTCGCGGAGCTTCGGATCGTTGAAGCCCACGTCCGGATCGATGCCCGGCGGGAGGTTGGCGATGCGGCTGCGCTGGACGATGCCGTCGGTGGGGTCGATGGCGAAGAAGAGGCCGAGGTCGTCGTACTGGCGCAAGAGCGAACGTTCGAGGAGTGCAAGCTCAGTCGTCTCGGTGGAGACGGAACCGCCGGACATGAACTCCTCCCAGGGCGGCGTGCGCTGGACGAGGATGAGGTCGGCGTATTGGGCAGCCGTGGCGAACGTGCCGATGTATGCGCCTGTGGTGCGCTCCGGGGGGAGGCTGCCGAGCCCGAGACGGACGCTGCGCGGTTCGCCCGCCGGGTCCGGGCGGACGACCGTGGGGCCAAGCAGCTCGCCGCTGGAACCGCCGGCGTCGTCGTCATCACAAGCGGCCGCCGCGAGAAGGGCGAAAACAGCGAACGCTGCTACAATCGCGGCGGCGGGGGGGCGAAAGAGGCGGACAACGACCATGCGGGGTGTGTTCCTCGCGGCTGTGATGGTGGGCCTCGCGGTGGGCGGGGTGATTGCGGTGTCCCGCGCCTGCGCGGGCGGGGAAACAGACGTGGCGGTGGAACAGGCTGAACCTGGCTCGCCACGGGCAGCGGTGGACGCCTACGCGGCCGCCTGGACGAGCGGAGATATCGCCGCCATGTACCTGCTCCTCACTCCTCAATCGCAGGCCACTTATCCCGTCGCCGCGTTCAAGGAGGCGTATGACTCCTTTGAAAAGGAGACAACGCTCGACAGGCTGGAAGCGGCCGTCGCCGGGATCGACACGACCACGGCCACCATCGCGGTTCGGCTGGTCACAGCGTATTTCGGCAATCTGGAATACACCACCAGCATTAACCTGGCCCGAACCGGGGCGGAATGGCGCGTGGACTGGACGCCGGGTGCGATTCACCCAGAACTGACCGAGGGCCGCACCCTCCTGGGGACCGTGGAACATCCCACGCGCGGAAGGATCCTTGCCCGCGACGGCGCCGAGCTCGCCCTGACGAAAGATGTACGCATGGCCGGGCTGAACCGGAGCCTCGTCCGGGACCGGGCGGCGCTAACGGACTTGCTCGCGCCGATCGGCATCGGCCAGGCACAGATCGACGCGGCCTTTTCCGCGCCCGGTGGGAACACCCAGCGGGTGGCGTTGGGCCCCATTCCCGATACGCTCGCGGAGTCGGCAATCGCGACGCTCATGCCGGTGCCGGGCGTCGTGCTCTACTTCCAGGAGCAGCGCGTCCATCCGCTTGGCGCGGCGGCGGCGCACGTCGTGGGGTATACGCGCGAACTGACGGCGGAGGAACTCGGATTACGGAAGGGACAGGGATACAGCCCCGGCGACCGCGTCGGCGCAATCGGGCTTGAGGCGAGCCAGGAGGAGCGCCTTGCGGGGAAGGTCGGGGGTGAATTGCGGGTCGTCGATGGCGCCGGGCAAACGGTGAAGACGCTGGTGGGGCGCGAGTTCGTGGAGGGCGAGGACGTGCCGACCACCCTCGATGCGGCCGCGTTGCGGGCGGGCTATGCGCGGCTGGGATCGCGGGCCGGTGCAGCGGTGGCGCTGGATCCCGTGACGAATGAGCTCCTGGCGCTGAACAGTTCGCCTTCGTTCGACCCCGACGCGTTCGAGCGGAACGACGCCGCGGCGCTGAACGCGATTGCCAGCGCCCCGGGCGGGCCGCAGGTGAACCGGGCGACCCGCGGCACATACTCGGCGGGGTCGACGTTCAAGCTCATCACCGGGGCGGCAGGCCTCGTCTACGGCGGGTACCGGACGAGCGACCGGATCGACTGCGTGGCGGTCTGGACCAAGATCGACCCACCGCGGCGCAACTGGGAGGGCGGCCAGGGCTCGTTGACGATCGCGGAAGGGCTGATGCGTTCATGCAACCCGGTATTCTACGAGATCGGCCTGAGGCTCTATAACGATACGGACGGGGCGCTGTCGCAGATGGCGCGCGCCTTCGGCTTTGGGACGGAGAGCGGTGTCAGCGGCCTGGGCGAGGAGAGCGGGCTGGTACCGGACGCGCAATGGAAGCGATTGGCCCGCGCCGAACCGTGGTACCCGGGTGACGAAGTGAACCTTGCGATCGGGCAGGGGGACCTGCTCATCACGCCGCTGCAGTTGGCGAATGCGTACTCGACCTTCCTTGCGGGGACGCTACGCTCGCCGGTCGTGCTCGCCGGGGTCGAGGCGCAAGCGCGTGGCGAGCTGCCCCTCACGGCGGAGCAATCGGCACACCTGAAGCGCGGGTTGGAGCTGGTGACGAGTGCGCGCGGGACGGCCTCGGCGGCGTTCGCGAACGCGGGCTACACGAACTTCGGGGGCAAGTCGGGCACGGCGGAGGATGCGGGAGCACAACAGCATGTCCTGTTCGTGGCCTACGGGCCGGCGGCGGCGCCGCGGGCGGTGGTGGCCGTGGTGCTGGATGACGGGCAGTCCGGGTCGATTGAAGCGGGGCCAATCGCGCGGGACATCGTGATCGCGGCGATCGGTCGGTGATTCGGTCGCCAGTGGTCGTTACGGAAAGGCGAAGAGCTCGTCGAAATCGATGGAGACGCCGGGGAGGGAGGCGATGGTGAGAGTGCCGCCGGTGTGGAGTTGTTCGGAGTAGCCGCCGTCGGGTTGGCGGCGCCAGGCGATGATGGTGCGTTCGTAGGGGTGAATGCGCCAGATCTCGAGGTCGCCGCGAACCTTGTACTCGGGGAGCTTCTCGTCCACGTCGTAGGCGCCGGTGGAGGGAGACCAGACTTCCGCGACAAAGGGAACCGGGACATCGTACGTCTCAAGGCGCCCCGTGCCGCGCCTGTCCCACATAGCGGAAACGGGAATGACGGCAACATCGGGAACGTAAGTATTTCCCGAGGGAATGCGGAGGCGGGCAGAATCCGGACTCACTTCCCATTCGGATTCGGGAAGCATCGAGTGGAGCCGTCGGGCGAGCTTGCGACCGATGTGGTTATGTTCCTGGGTCATTCCTGGCTTCTGGCGTGGACGTCCACAGACAAGCTCCCACTTTCCCTCTGGGTCTTCGAAAACGAGCTGTTCATAGGTGGCTTCGGTTACCGGCATGGGAAGACCTCACGGTCAGGATACCGCATCCACGGCGGGATCATTGCGCGCCTCCAGCGGCGGCGGAGAGAATCCCCAGCCGCGCTCGTATGATGGCCGGGTGACGTTCGAGGAGCTGGCGGAGACGTATGCGACCTGGTGGATCGACTTCCTGGGGGAGCACAACCATGTCGGCGGGGAGGACGCGACGCGATGGCTGATGGAGCGGGCGCAACTGGCGCCGGGCGAGCGGATGCTGGACGCGGGCGGCTTCGTGGGGGCTGCCGGACGGATGGTGGCGAAGAAGACCGGGGCGACGGTGGTGGTCTCCGACACAAACATCGACTTCCTGCGCGGAGGCGCGGCGATGGAGGGC
>JBKKBS010000469.1:0-8124 GCA_046713815.1 Tepidiformaceae bacterium | reverse complement strand
CTACACGCGATGGGGATCAGCATCGACTACCTGACGGAACAGCAGCAGCGCTACCTGACGAGCTGGCAAGAGGGAACCTAGGCCCCTCACCCCCGGAGTGGTAGCTTCACAAGCAGTGGTGGCGTCGCCCTCGCCCAGTGTGGGGCGGGACTACCCGACGGACGCGATGGGGATCAGCATCGACTACCTGACGGAACAGCAGCAGCCGTATCTGACGAGCTGGCAAGAGGGAAACTATGCCGGCACGGGGGTCTCGATGCTCACGGTGCCCGCGGCACCATCAATTGTCAGGCGTGCGCCGTCGGGAATCAAGGCGGTGGCAACCTGCGTGCCCACGACGGCGGGGATCGCGTATTCGCGGGCGCAGATCGCCGAGTGGCAGAGGACACCACCGGTGTCCGTGACGACACCGCCGGCGATGGAGAAGAGCGGCGTCCATGGCGGCGCGGTGGTAATGCAGACGAGGATGTCGCCTGGTTCGAGCCGATCGCCCTCGTCGACCGAGGCGAGCACGCGCGCCGTGCCCGTAACGACGCCAGCGCTCGCGCCAATCCCGCGGATCACGCCTGCCTCTGGCTGGGGCTGCTCCACCAACCCGAAAAAGTGTTTCATCACGAGCTGGGTCTCAGGGGGCATGGCGGCGAAATCAGGCGGCGCCCCCAGAAAGGGCGGGGGCGTCAGCCGTTGCCACCGCTCCATCTCGGCACGACGCTCTGCTACGCGCGCAATCAACGGCTCGGCAGATTGAGCAGCCCCCTCCAACTCGTCCCACTCCAGAAAGACGATATCGTTGGGCTGCGAGAGCACGCCCGTACCGGCCAGCTTCTTTCCCAGCGCGAGCAGCGGGATACGCAGCACGCCGAGGATGGTCAGTTGCCAACGCGCCCGGCCCTCGCTCATGGCGACATGTGCCTCTGCGGCGTCAGCCATCTGCCGGAACGTCTGGATCTCGCTTGCCGGGAGCCGCGACTCGATCTCGCGGCGTGCGTCAGCGCGCTGGCCCGCGGAGCGCTCGATCGCGGCGGCCGGGGCATGGTCCGGGTCTATCAGGTAGCGCCGCACCAGATCCAACGGGATGTCCGGGGTCTCCGCCCAGGTCGGCTGGTGGAGCAACCCCCAGCTTTCGAGCCGCCATCCGTAGGCATCGAGATAATCATGGAATCGTGCCACGAACGCCCTTCCCGCCTCAGTCTCGGGTAGTGCGTCGAAGCGCCCGTCCCGAATGGCCGCGGCGAGGTCCGGGTCGGCCGCGGCCTGCTCGGCGAGGCCGCTGAGCCCGGCGCCTGCGTGCGAGGTCTCGTTATCGTAGCCCTGAAGGAGCGTCGCCCCGAGCCGCGGCCCATCGGCACCCAACTGGCCTTCGAGCCATTCCGCGAGCATGAGTCCCGGCCCCATGAAGGCCAGGACCACGTCGATAGTGAACTGGAACTGGCGCGCCGCCTCGTCTGCCAAGGGCTTCAGCCCGGCCGCCACCTGCGCCGCATCCATCTCCGTCCAGGGGGTCTGGCGGATCTTGCTTGCGTACGCCTCGATCTGCGGGAGAAAGTCCTCTGTCCACACGCTGACGACGCCGCGACGCATCATCTCTTCGGTTGGCGGGCGGAAGATCAGGTCGGTGCTGAAGAGGTAGCCATTTGCGATGGCCGCACGCGCCTGGAAGCATTTCTCAAAGGCAGGATCGACGACGCCGACCATGGCCGGGGCTGCCGGCAGCGGGAAGTGCATCGGGTCGTATAGCCAGGTGATGCTCGCGTCGGCGGGCGTGGGCCATGTGACCTGGAAATCGTCGGTTACTTTGAGGCGCATTTCGGATCCTCCGGAGGCTAATCGCCGGAGTATAGGCCGACAGCGTGTACCCGGCCATAGAGCGCCTGAAATGAGGAGAAGTGTTTACCCGGCGCCTACCGTCGCCAGCGCGGCCTCGCGGACCTCGTCGAAGGAGGCGCGGATCGCGGCGCCGACCGCTTCGACGTCGGTCACGAGCGTGGGATGCACGACGATGCCCCAATACCCGGGCGGTCCTGGATGTCCTCTGGAACGCAATATGCGTAAGCAACATGCGAGATTTCCCATACGGTACGTTATGCAGAGCCGATAGGAGATCCGGATTATATTCTCTACAGAGGATCGCGGCTATTGCTCGCTATCGCCTCAGTCTGTAGCGTCCGTCGATAGGGATGCCTTCCGCGCGGAGCAAACGCGTGGAGAAAAGGGAGCTTGATGAGCCAATCCGTCTTTGCACAGGCCGCGTATGAAGCGGGCGACCCCTTCAACGAAGACCCCTCTCTTATCGCCGTCGCCACACCGTTATGGCGGGAGAGCCTCTTCGCGCTCGATTGGATCGCATTGCGCACATCGCCCGTGTACTACGGGTGTGGCGTTCCTCGCGGCAACGGCGAGCCCGTCGTCGTGGTGCCAGGATTCCTCGCCAGCGACTCTTCGCTTGGCGAGCTCTTCGGCTGGCTGGCGCGCATCGGTTACCGGCCATTCTTCTCCAAGATCGGACGCAACGCGGATTGCCCGGACTACATCGCGGGCGTGCTCTTGGAGACGGTGGAGCGCGCGCACAAAGAGACTGGGCAGAAAGTACGCATGATCGGGCACAGCCTCGGTGGCATGCTTGCGCGGAGCGTCGCCCTCGACTACCCCCAACACGTCGACCGCGTGATCTCCATGGGCTCGCCCTTCCGCGATGCCGTGCGCGCCCACCCAGTGATCATGTCCGCCGCCGCGGGCCTGCGAAACATGCGCGGCCGTGGCGGCGTTGCGGAGCACGTCGGCCCCGCATGCTTCAGCGGCCACTGCACCTGCCCGTTCGTAAAGAACATGCTCGCGCCGGAGAGCCGGGGCGTCCCGACCTTCGCGATCTACTCCAGGAACGATGGCGTCGTCGAATGGGCAGGCTGCATGGAAGAGGACTCCACGCTCAACAGCGAGGTCAACTGCACCCACATCGGGATGGCTTTCCATCCGGGCGTGTATCGCGCCCTCGGCGCCCGTCTCGCCCAAGCCGTATAGAAACCCGCAATCTCGGACACGACAAAGGCCGGGCAATGAGCCCGGCCTTCGTGGTTTCGACGTGTTCCCCGCGAACGGGGGGTTAGGCGGTGGCGGCAGCCTTCTCGGCCTTGGCGGCGGCCTTCTGGACGACAGGAGGGGTGAAGGCTTCCATCGTGCGGCGGAAAGTCTCGGCCATGGGGTTGGCCGCGGCCCAGTTCTGTGCGACCTTGACGGCCGCACTGGACGTTTCGCGGTTCACTTCCACGAGCTTCTGGATCGTCTCACGGGTATCCGTGCTGGCCCCCATGGCCTCCTGGTAAGCGGCCTGGGTGAAGGCAAGCGCGCGGCCCTGGGCGGTGGTGGTGGCTTCGAGGACGGCGCTGTAGAGCTGGCCGAAGTCGGTCGGATCGGCGGCGAGCTTGCGTCCGAGTTCAAGCGCTTCGCGCTGGCCCGTCACGACATCCGTGGCGAACTGCTTCGACATCTTGATGCCGCGCTCGTTGGACTTGTTGACCGCGTCGACGAGGACATCGTAGCTCTCGATTAGCGCGTCGTAGTACTTCTGGACCTGGTCGTTGATTGCCATGTTTTGGGCTCCTTGTGCCTTTGTTTGATGCGGCCCTTGCGGACTGCTGCTATATGCAAGTTACATCTAGATGCACGAGCTTGTCAACTACCCGCCCATAGATGCATAATGCAGATACCATCGGAGGTTCCCCACATGAGCGACGCACATACCCCCGCCCCGCGTCTGCACGGCGAGATGCTCTCGAACAGCCTGCTCGCCTTCCTCAAGGGCTGCAACGCGTACGGTTACCAGCTTTCGCAACGCCTGTCGGAATCGGGCATGCCCGAGTTCGACAGCGGCACCGTTTATCGCACTCTTCGCCAGTTGGAAAAGACCGGCCTCGTCTCCAGTTTCTGGGACACGAGCGCAAACGGGCCCGCGCGGCGCATGTACAGCCTTACGCAGGCAGGCGACATCTTCCTGAGCGGATGGATCGAGGTGTTGCAGAACTATCAGAAGATGCTCAATACCGCCCTCACCGCCATGCCCCGGCTCGACGCGAACACATCTGTTGACGCACCGCGCTACACTTCCCCAACAGCCCCTGGAGGACTCTCATGACACAACCGCAGCAAATGGCCGACCCCTTCGAATTGTGGCGGACCTGGGTGGGCGATTCCGAGCGCCAATGGAACAGCTTCCTCAACGAGGCGATGTCAACAGATGAGTTCAGCCAGTCGATGGGCCGCTTCATGGACGTCTACCTCAACATGCAGAAGAGCATGAACGAGGTGATGGGCCGATACCTGACCGCGTTCAACCTGCCTACGCGGGGCGACGTGCTCACGCTCGGCGACCGCCTGGGCGCCATCGAAGATACGTTGACGGAGATCCAGACGACCCTCGCGCGCGCCGCCACGCTGCCCCCGGCGGTGAGTACCGGCCCCCGGGCTGCGAACGCCAATTCAGTGGCCGCGCCCAAGCGGGCCACACCGGCGCGCACGAAAAAGCCGGTCAAGGCGTAGTTCGTTTTCCTCCCGTTCATCAAGATTTTACACCCAGTTCGCATTCGACACCTTTCATGCCGCCATAATGCGAAGGAGGCGCCGCGACTATGCGCGCCGAATCCGTCGATCCTGGAGGCATGATCATGACTGCTCCCGCAGCGCCGGCGGCGCCGGCTATCGAGTCCCGAGTCCGCCAGGAGATCGAACGTGCGATCCAGCGCGGGGTCAAAGGGCTTGAATACATCTCGACCGGCGATCCTGCCGTCGGCCTGACACCCAAGGATGTGATCCACAAGCGCGGGACGCTGAAGCTGTATCACTACCAGGCGATGAGTGACGAGGTGTATCGCATCCCGGTGCTGCTCGTTATGTCTCTCGTGAGCAAGCCCTACATCCTCGACCTGACCCCGGGGCAGAGCTTCGTCGAGTTCCTCCTCAAGCGCGGCTTCGACGTCTACATGATCGACTGGGGCGTACCAAGAGCAGAGGACAAGCGCCTCAAACTCGAAGACTACGTGCTCGACTTTATCCCTGAGTGCGTGAAGGTCGTGCAGGAGACAAGCGGCGAAGAGGACATCTCAATCGTCGGCTACTGTATGGGCGGCCAGCTCTCCGTCATGTATGCCGCATTGCACCCCAACGGTCCGCTCAAGAACCTCGCCGTGTTCACGACGCCCGTGAACTCCGCGGGCATGACCCTCATGCGCCAGTGGAGCGACCCCCGGTATTTCGACGTAGACCGCATCGTCGACACGCTCGGCAACGTGCCTCCTGAACTAATGTTCGCTTCGTTCGACATGCTGCGCCCGGCTTCGCAAGTGGCGGGGCGGCTGAAGCTCTGGGACAACATGTGGAACGATGAATTCACCAAATCCTTTCGGATGTTCGACCGCTGGGCCTCCGATCAGATCCCCTTCCCCGGAGAATGCTTCCGGCAGGTCACGAAAGAGATCATGTGGGCGAACAAGTTCGCGAAGAACGAGCTAGAGCTTGGCGGCAGGCGGGTGGACCTCGGTAACATCAAAGTCCCGTTCATGCACGTCATGGCCGAACATGACCACATCGTCCCGTACGAATCCGCCAGGGAGCTGTGCGAACTCGTCGGCAGTAAGGACAAGCGCGAGGTTACGCTCAAGGGCGGCCACGTCAGCCTTGTCGCCGGGGGCAACGCCATTTATCGTCTGTGGCCACAGGTCGACAAATGGCTTTCGGAGCGCTCGGTATGACATTGGCAGAGGGGACAAGACGCTACCCGGAGCAGATCAGGGTTGGCGCGCAGGAGATCACTCTCCGCTTCATGGCGGCGACGGACGCCGAGGGCTTGCTTGCGTTCGCGCGGGCCCTGTCCCCGCACGACCTCTTATTCCTGCGCCGGGACATTACCGACCCGGAGGCGGTCGCGGAGTGGGTGAAGGCTATCGAGTCGGGCGAGATGGACACCGTGTTAGCGCTCGCCGGCGATGAAATCGTGGGCTACGCCACCATCCACCGCAGCATGCTCGGGTGGTCCCAGCACGTCGCCGAACTGCGCGTGAACGTGGCGGCATCGATGCGCGGCAAGGGGCTCGGACGGACACTCACGCAGGAGGCCTTCGCCATCGCCCTGGGCAAGGGTATCGAAAAGATGATCGCGCAGATGACTCTCGACCAAAAGGGAGCAATCGCGACCTTCGAGGGCATCGGCTTCCGTCCCGAGGCACTGCTGCGCGACCACGTCAAAGACCGCGACGGGAACAAGCACGACCTCCTCATGCTTAGCCACGAAGTCGCCCGCTTCGAAGCGACGCTCAACGCCTACGGCGTCACGCGCGCGTTCGAGTAGATTGTCCGCGCCCACGGGCGGGCGCGGCTACCCCGCGTCGGGCTCCAGGCCCGCGAGTCGCATCAGTTGATCCAGCGGGAAGGGTGGTTGGGCGAGGGGTCGGACGGCGATCTGCATGAGGAGCAGGGGCGAGTCGTCGCCCGCCGTGCGGTTCGTGCTCAGTTCGCCGCAGCCGTTACAGCGATGGACGAGCACCCACTCACCGCCCTTGCGCACCGCAATGGCGATGGGCTCCATGGAGCCGAGGCAATCCGACTCACGGTCGCCGGGATCGTTGTCGACGTGGCGGCTCCAGAGACAGGCGGGGCAGTGGTTGCGGTGCTGGGTGCCGGGGGCGGAGGCCGCCACCTCCCGTTTGCAGTGGACGCAGCGCCAGGTGTCCGGCTCGCGGCCAGGACGCGCGTCACGCCGCCCTTTGTCTCGCTTCGGCTCGCTCATCTCAGGTCCTTCCCCATGATGTAGAACCGGGCGCCGCCCGTGGCGAACGCCATCTCCTTGATCTCCTCGAAGCCCAGCCGCCGGTAGAGGGTGTGGGCGTTGCTGTCGGTGCGCGTACTGAGCACGCATGTGGCCTCGGATCGCCCGTGCAGCAGGCAGTCGATCAGGGCCGTGCCCACACCCGATCCCTGCAAGGCAGGCGTGACCGCAACTTCCACCAGCTCGAAGGGGTCGTTGAGCCAGCGCTGCGCCGTCTCGCGCGTCACCTGGCGGCTGACCATGTCGTGCCACCACTGCCCCCGGGAGCCGTGATAGCCGTAAGTCATGCCGACCACGCGGCCGTCCTCCTCGACGGCGGCGAAGGCGCGGAAACTCCCACGCTTACCATGGACATCACGCATACGGCTGCGTACTTCACGGCCGCGGTCGGGGTCGCTGTAGGGCGGTTGCGCAAACGCCTCCGCATAGACGCGAATAGCCCCCTCGAAGAGGGGGCCATGCGTTTGTAGCGGAAGGATCTTCCACGTCATCCCCGGTATTGTGTTTTACCGCCCACGCGATCCTTATTCAACCGCTTGTTCAGGTGGAGGCCCTCGAGCAAGAACTCAACCGCGGCGGCTGTCTCGGCAGTGCTGCCCGTCGCTCCGATCTTCTCGACCGCGGCCCAGACCCCCTCGATCTGCTGTACCAGCTTTGAGTACTCCCCGCTGGGCACCATGTCGCCGACTTCGACGGCCGCACCGGCCTTGAAGCGGTTCACCACGGGTTCCAGCTCGCCCAGGTTGTAGTGGCGATTGAAGACGGCGGCCACTGCTCCCTGGATGAGCTTCTCGATGATCTGGTCTTCGCGACCGTCCTCGACCGTCTCGAATTCGACCTTCCCGCTGAGCGTGGGGACGACGTACGGGAGGTCGCTGACGCGCGGCACGACGATCTCGTCGCCCGTGATGATCGTTCGGCGGAGGGCGTTTGCGAGCATGCTCTCGTAGTTGGCGATGCTGGCCCGCACGCTCACGCCCGAGCGCTGGTTGACGTCCGGGCTGCGGCGCGCGAGGCGGGTGATCTCCGCGATCACTTCGGTCATGTACTGGGGCACGACGACCGTGAAGTCGGAGGGCACGGGGTGGTGTTCCGCCATCATGATGTCGATTTCGTGCTCGATCTTCACCGGGTAATGGGTGCGCACCTGGGCCCCGTACCGGTCCTTAAGCGGAGTAATGATGCGCCCGCGGTTGGTGTAGGCCTCGGGGTTGGCGCTGGCCACGACGAACACGTCGAGGGGCAGGCGGATGCGATAGCCGCGGATCTGGACGTCGCGCTCTTCCATGATGTTGAGCAACCCCACCTGG
>JBKKBS010000468.1:0-2798 GCA_046713815.1 Tepidiformaceae bacterium | reverse complement strand
GGCCGCGCGAACGGCGACCCCTTCCTCCTCATGGCCAGCGCCGGCTGGGACGCCCGCGTTGTGCGTGACGTCTCCCTCGGCCTCAAGCGGCGCATCGGCGACCTCGCCTACGGTGTGCAGGCCGTGCTCACTCTCCCCCGCCTGCACACCACCGTCGCCCGCTGGCATGTGGATGGCGTCAGCCGCGAAGGCCCGCTCGCGCTCATGGTCGTGAGCAACACGCGGCTCTACGGTGGCCGCGTGCGCTTTACCCCGGAGGCGCTGGCCGATGACGGAGGGCTCGACGTGGTCGCACTCTGTCCGCGATCGCGCGGTGATGGTCTGCGCCTCGCCGCCCGTCTCCTTGGCGGGCGCCTCGCTGGCGACCGTAACGTGTTCGCCGCCCGATCCGCGGAGGTCACGATCGCCACGCCCGGTCTCCCCCTGCAGCTCGACGGCGACTACGCGGGCGAGACGCCGGCACGATTCAGCGTCGACCCCGCCGCCCTCGCGGTGAGCATCCCGTCCGGCCCCCGCGCGGCGATCTTCACCCCCTGACGGCTGGGCGGTTCGCCTCTATACTTCACGGAGCGCAGCCGCGCCCGCGCCCTTCCCAAGCCTGTTCGCTCCTGGAGGCGCCCGGCATGACAGAAACCTCGAACTACCGCAGCGAGATCGTTTCCCGCTTGCGTTCGGCCACCGACGATGTCGCCTGGGCCGTGCGCGGCCTCAACCCCATGCGCGGCGCCTACCGCGCCTCCTCCGACGAGTGGTCCATCCACGAACATCTCGCCCATCTCCGCGACATGGAGCAAGAGGTGTACCTCCCGCTGCTCCGCTGGGCAACCGTCCCGGAGATGCTCGACCCGCTCGATTACAGCCGCCGCGACTGGCACGAGCATCGCTACAAGCCCGAGGAGCTCCTCCCCCGCGTGATGGACGAAATCCAGCGCATGCGCGACGAGGAGCTGCTCATCTTCCGCGACATGACCGACGCCACCTGGACGCGTTTCCGCACGGACACACGCTGGGGCCCGCTCACCTGCCAGTGGCTTGCCGAGCTCATGTACCGCCACGTCCTGGACCACCTCCAGGGCGTCATGGCGCTCAAGCAAGACCAGCACCTCTCCGCCCTCCAGCCGCCACCAGCCCTCGTCGTGGGCGGATACATTGGTGGCAAGACCGACTAATGCGCCTCCGCAGCATCGTCCGCATTCCCCCCGGAGGCATCGGCCTCGACGCCGTGCTCGCCTCCTCCGCCGACGCCGTACTCCTCACCGTCGCCGATGCGTCCGTCGACGCGCATGCACTCCGCAACCAGGCCCGCGACGCCATCCCTCGCATCACCGCCGCAGGCAAGGCCCCGCTCGTTGTCGTCAACCATCCCCGCACGCGCATGCTCCGTGACGATATCGATGCGCTCGTCATGCCCGGGCTCGCGGGCGTACTCCTGGTGCATTCCGTTGAACCGCAGGACGTGCGCGACCTCGCTGCCCTCCTGCGCGAGTTCGAGGTGGCCCGCGGCGTGGAGCCCGGCACGATCGCCGTTTTCCCCGTGATCGACAACGCCCGCGGCCTCTTGCGCGCGTTCGAAATCGGCGGCGCCGCTCCCCGCGTGGGAGGAGTCGTCTTCGCCTCGGACGCCTACGCCGCCGACATCGGCGCCCGCCCCGAGGAGTCCGGGCCGCGCCTCTCCTACGCGCGAGGGGCGGTCGTGGCGGCCGCGCGCGCGGTTGATGCCCTGCCCCTAATCGAAGCGAGTGCCATGCAACTGCGAGACCTCGCCCAATATGGCTTTGCCGGCGCCATCCTCGCCGACGAAAGCGCCGTGACCCTCGCCAATCCCGCCTTTACGCCCACCTCCGCCAGCATCGACCGGGGGGCCCGGTTTGCCGCTGCCTATGACGGCTCGCGCGCCGAGGGCGCCTGGGTGGCTCGCGTGGCCGAAACGGTGGTCGATGCTTCCGCGGCCCGCCGCGCCCGCCAGGCGCTCGAAAATCAGCCCTCCTGACGCTCCGCCCACTCCCGCGCCAACTGCCTGAGGAGTCTCGCGGCGTCCCGCATTGAGCGGGCTGCGTCCGGCTCCCGCGCTGCGAGCGAATAGATTTCGGGTTCGAACGCAGTCGAGCGCCACGAGATACTTCCCTCTCCCGTCGGAGCGGCAGAGGGGCCGGGGGTGAGGGCGGGATGCTGGCCCTCCCTTGCCGATCGCCCCGCGAACACCACGCACCGCTTTCCGTACTCGGCCGCCAGGCGGAGCAACCGCCCCGTCGTCTTCCCCTGCAGCGATTGCCGGTCGAAGGAGCCCTCGCCGGTCGCGACGATGTCCGCCGCCGCGAGCCGCTCACGCAGCCCCGTGGCGTCCGCCACCACGTCGAACCCACTCACAATCCGCGCCCCGAGGAACGCTGTCAGGCCCCCGCCCAACCCTCCCGCCGCGCCCGCACCGGGGAGATGCTCGATATCCACACCAAGCGAGCGCCGCACGACGGCCGCATAGCGCAGGAGGCCCGCCTCCAGCATTTCCACCTGCTCCCGGGTCGCGCCTTTCTGCGGTGCATAGACCGCGGCCGCCCCGTTCGGTCCCGCCAGCGGATTGGTTACGTCGCTCGCCACGGTTACCTCCACTCCCGCCAGCGCCGCGGGCGGCGTCCAGTCGATCCGTGCGAGCCCCTGCAACGCCCCTCCGCCAGGCGCCAGCTCCCGCCCCGCTTCGTCCGTGAACCGCGCCCCCAGGGCGCGCGCCATGCCGGCGCCCCCGTCGCTCGTCGCGCTGCCGCCCACGCCGATGATCAAGCCCGTTGGCCCGTCTTCCAGCG